>JBFIID010000005.1:0-26460 GCA_041601415.1 Gammaproteobacteria bacterium | reverse complement strand
GGAATTAAGCGGTCAGACACTGATTGTTATTCCCCGGCTCGGGACCATTTCCCCCTGGTCGAGTAAGGCCACGGATATCGCCCACAACTGCGGACTTGGCCTGATCAAGCGCATTGAGCGCGGCACCCTCTGGACTTTTAGCGCGGCCCAGGCACTCAAGCAAACCGAACTGGACCGCATTCGCGACCTGATCCACGATCGCATGACCGAGACCGTCCTGACCGACAGCGCACAGGCCGAGGCCTTGTTTCAGATTGCCGAACCCGCCGCACTGGAGGTCGCCGACATTCTCAGTGGTGGGCGTGATGCCCTGGTCGCAATCAATCAGTCACTGGGGCTGGCCCTGTCGGATGATGAAATTGACTACCTGATCGAGAGTTTCACCAAGCTGGGACGTAACCCAACCGATGTGGAACTGATGATGTTTGCGCAGGCCAATTCCGAGCATTGTCGCCACAAGATTTTTAATGCCGACTGGACACTGAATGGCGAAATACAGGACAAATCCCTGTTCGGCATGATCCGCAACACCCATGAGCAGAACCCGGGCAAGGTGCTGTCTGCCTATTCGGATAATTCTGCGGTCATGCAGGGTTACCCCGGTAATCGTTTCTTTCCGGCTCTGCCGGATCGCAGCTACCGTTTCCATGAGGACGATGTGCAGATTCTGATGAAGGTGGAAACGCATAATCACCCGACCGCGATTTCGCCCTTCCCTGGTGCCGCGACCGGTTCCGGCGGTGAAATTCGAGACGAGGGAGCGACTGGACGGGGCTCCAAGCCCAAGGCCGGACTCACCGGCTTTTCGGTCTCTAACCTGAATATTCCGGATCACCCCCGTCCCTGGGAGCAGGCCTACGGCAAACCAGAGCGTATCGCCTCGGCGCTGGAAATAATGCTCGACGGCCCCATCGGTGGCGCCTCTTTTAATAACGAATTTGGTCGTCCTGCCCTGTGTGGTTATTTCCGCACCTATGAGCAGGAAGTGGCCGGCAAGGTACGTGGTTATCACAAACCCATCATGCTCGCCGGTGGCCTGGGTAATATCCGTCCCGATCATGTGCTCAAGAACCCCATCCCGGCGCAGGCCAAAATTATCGTGCTCGGTGGACCTGCCATGTTGATTGGTCTGGGTGGCGGCGCGGCCTCTTCCATGGCCTCCGGTGAGAGCGCCGAGTCACTGGACTTCGCTTCTGTTCAACGTGACAACCCGGAAATGGAACGCCGCTGTCAGGAGGTCATCGACCAGTGTTGTGCACTGGGTGAATTTAACCCGATTATCTCCATCCATGATGTGGGGGCCGGCGGGCTTTCCAATGCCGTACCGGAACTGGTCAATGACTGCGGTATGGGCGGGCATTTCCAGCTGCGTGCAATCCCCAACGATGAACCCGGCATGTCGCCAATGGCCATCTGGTGTAATGAATCCCAGGAACGCTATGTGATGGCCATTGCGCCTGAACACCTGCCGCTATTTGAGGCCCTGTGCGAACGTGAACGTTGTCCCTTCGCCGTGCTGGGTGAAGCGACATCTGCAAGACACCTGTTACTGGAAGATCAACACTTCGATTCAAAACCCATCGACCTGCCGATGCAGATTTTACTCGGCAAAACACCGAAGATGTCGCGCGTCGGAATCTCCCCACAAGCCGACACAAGTACATTTGATACGCAGCATATTGATCTTGAGGACGCCGTTCAGCGCGTACTGCGCCTGCCAACCGTTGCCGATAAAACCTTTCTGATCACCATCGGGGATCGCAGCATCACCGGCATGGTGGCACGCGATCAGATGGTCGGCCCCTGGCAGACACCGATCGCCGATTGTGCCGTTACCTGTGCCTCTGTCCGTGACTACACCGGTGAGGCCATGGCCATGGGTGAACGTACCCCACTGGCACTGAAGAATGGTGCCGCCTCAGGGCGTATGGCGGTCGCGGAGGCGATCACCAATATCGCCAGTGCACGCATTCTGAACATCCGCGATATCGTCCTGTCCGCAAACTGGATGGCCGCCTGTGGTGATGAGGGCGAAGACGCCACGCTGTTTGAAACCGTGCGCGCTATCGGTATGGAACTCTGCCCGGAGCTGGGGATCGCGATCCCGGTGGGCAAGGATTCCCTCTCGATGAAGAGCGTCTGGCAGGAAGGGCCTACAGAAAAGAGCGTCACCTCACCCGTTTCGCTGGTTGTCTCTGCCTTCGCGCCCGTGGCCGATGTGCGCATGTCGCTTACCCCGGACATTAAAGCCGAGCCAGACAGTCGTCTTATTCTGATCGATCTGGGACGTGGCAAGAATCGTCTCGGCGGTTCCTGTCTGGCACAGGTCTTCAACGACACCTCGGGGCAACCGGCGGATCTGGATCAGGCCAGCGATCTGAAAGACTTCTTCCGTTGTATCCAGATTCTGAACGAGATGGGGCTGCTACTGGCCTATCATGATCGTTCCGATGGTGGCCTCTTCACTACCCTCTGTGAAATGGCCTTTGCCGGGCGCACGGGGCTGGATATTCATCTGGATGCGCTGGGTGATGATGCCATCGCGAGCCTGTTCAGTGAAGAACCGGGTGCCGTGATTCAGGTTCGTGAGTCGCATGTCGAGAGTGTCCTGAAAACCTTTGCGCAATGCGGCGACATAGTCGAACACGTACACGACCTTGGCGCAGCAACGGGCGATCAAAAAATCTCATTCAGTCAGCAGGGCAAGCCGGTATTTGAGGAAGACATGCTGTCCCTGCATCGCATCTGGTCCGAGACGACATTCCTGATGCAGTCCCTGCGTGATAACCCGGACAGTGCCAGTCAGGAGTATCAACGCCTGAATGACGCAAGCGATCCCGGTCTGTCCATCCAGTTGCCCCACACCCATATCGATATTCCAGACGCACCTGCGATCATCGGTACTACGCGACCTCGTATGGCGGTACTGCGCGAACAGGGCATCAATGGTCAGATTGAAATGGCAGCGGCCTTTGACCGCGCCGGTTTTGACAGCGTCGATGTGCACATGAGCGATATCATCAGTGGTCGCACAAGCCTCGATGATTTCCGCGGGCTGGTCGCCTGTGGTGGTTTCTCCTATGGCGACGTGCTGGGAGCCGGTGGTGGCTGGGCCAGTTCGATCCTGTTTAACTCACGAGCGCGAGATCAGTTCAGTCAGTTTTTCCAGCGCAGTGACAGCTTCGCCCTGGGGGTTTGTAACGGCTGTCAGATGATGTCGCAGCTGCATGAGTTAATTCCCGGTGCCGAACACTGGCCGGCCTTCAAACGTAATCTCTCGGACGTGTTCGAGGCCCGTCTGGTAATGGTCGAGGTGCAGGCATCCCCCTCTATCCTGTTTGAAGGTATGGCAGGCTCGCGCATGCCCATCGCCGTCGCGCACGGTGAGGGCAGAGTGGAATATCGCAATGCCGGGCAGGCCGGTATCCTCGCGCAACAAGGGCAGATCGCATTGCGTTATATCGATAACCGCGACGCTGTCACCGAGCAATACCCCTATAATCCAAACGGCTCACCGGATGGTATTACAGGGCTCACCACCGCCGATGGCCGTTTCAACATAATGATGCCGCATCCGGAACGTGTGTACCTGAGCCGTCAGTATTCCTGGTCACCGGCCGACTGGAAACATGATACGACGCCGTGGATAACGATGTTTGCTAATGCAAGAAAATGGGTGGACTAAGATGGACTGCAAAATTTATCGTTCCTGCAAAAAAGACGAAATGTATCTGTATCTGGAGGCATCTGCCGAAGTTGATAAGCTACCGGATGCCTTACGTAAAATCGTAGGTCGACTGGAACTGGCGATGGAGCTTGAACTGTCACCAGAGCGAAAACTGGCCCGGGTAGATGTGACTGAAGTGATCAGCAAGATTGAGGAACAGGGCTTCTTCCTGCAGATGCCTCCGGAACTTAGACCCGATCTGTATTTTGGTGATTAAACGTTAATCCACCTCGTCGATCTGCACGACCCGAATGGCCTCTTCTTCTACCTCCCATCGCACATTCAGGTCATACAGTTTCATTCCGTACTGTCGCTGATCCGCCCCCCGCCTGTAAGCGGGCCTGGGATCCTGGGATAAGACCGCACAGATCAATGCCTGCAGACCCGGCCAACGTTGCTGGTGTTGTTCGCACTGCTGTTCCGCAAGAGTACTAAAACTGACCTCCGAGTCCGTTGCTGGAGCCTCTGCCGCGATGCTGGAACTCGCCTCTGGTAAACAGTCCGAATACGGCACATAAGGTTTGATATCAAACACCGGTGTCTGGTCAAGAATATCCAGCCCGCTTACCTGCAACACAACGCCCCTGTTATCCACCTCTATACCATCCAGTTTCAATACGGACAGGCCAAGCTGATTGGGTCTGTAGGGGGAGCGAGTAGCAAACACCCCGATACGCTGATTACCACCCAGACGTGGAGGTCTTACGGTAAGCCGGATGTCGGCATCGGCTTTGACTGCATGAAAAGCAAAAATGACCCAGACATGACTGAAACCGAGTAACTCACGTACCGCCTCTTCCCGGTTCCAGGGAGGCAGTAATTCAATCTGTCCCCGAGCCTCTGTGACCAGACCTGGCTGTCGAGGAATACCGAATTTTTCCTTAAAACAGGAATGTACAATACCAACAGGTTCGGTCAGCATCGCACGCTTTCCAGGTCCGTCGGGTTATTTTTGCGTGCCAACATTATTTCTGAGCTATTGTTGATATTGATCAAGGTCATCTTAAGCATCTGGTTTTAGGCGTATCGTACGGGACAGATCACAGGATCTGGCATTTTACTTGATAATCATAAGAATAAGTTCAGCTAGCCTGGTCTCTCGGAACTGCTATCTGTAGATAGCATGCAATGAGACTCAATAATGGAGGAGAGTATGGGGAGTTTTCTGTGCCGGATATAGGTGCTGAAAGGCGTCTCGCAGGCATTCCAGTTTCAGCAGGCATTGGATACGGTCGACTCTGTGTCACTTCTATCGATGAAAGCACAGACTTTATGCTCAGCAGTCTGCCCCGTGTCTATACTGCGCGTCTGAACGATGCTCTGCAGGCAACGAACAATGAGCTAATGAACCTGGTTAATCAGTGCTCATCACTCGGGCAGGATATGTTTGAAGCAGTCCATGCACACCATCTGATCATGTCTGATCAAAACCTGCAAAAATGGATCGGCCTGAACGTCATGGAACGCTGCGACGATCTGGAAACGGCTATCAACAATTACCTTGAAGCCTACCGAAACCTGTTATTAAGCTGCCTGGAACAAAATCTCGAAGATCGTGATCGTCTGTTCAAAAATCTTAAACAATCCCTCTTGCGCCTGTTGGGCAATCATCGCAGTCGGACTTTCTGTCGTAGCACCATGGGCTGTGAACTCGGTGAATGCATACTGCAGAACAAACACATCATCCTCTGTAAAGAGCTGTCTGCCATGTCCGCCATTCTGCTCGACGATATGACCTGTGGTGTGCTGGTCGAGAGTGACAGTGTCAATATTGATGCATCAATCCTGCTCAGGGGCTTACAGATCCCGGTCGTCAGTGGTCTGGGCAAGCATGCCAGCGAGATAAACCAGGAAAATGAGGTGTTAATAAACGGCACAGATGGCATCGTCGTCATCAACCCTGATCAAACCACCCTGGACAGCTTCATACCCGCACACTAGAGGCCGCACAGTCGCCCGCATACGCTTCGAGTAAGCCCCGGTTTTTTAAAAGACCTCACATTTAACATGAGATTAGACCGCCTCAGGATCAGAGCAGACTGGGCGTGAATCCATCGTTCTGGTGTACACTGCCTAGCTCATAATTCTAATAAGCCCAGCTGTGGAGAACCTGACAGATGAGCAATAAATCACTTATTTACCTGATTTCACTAGTCTTTTTTATTAATTCATCGTCACTTTTTGCGGCTGATCGTTCAGAGGTCTCGGTGTGGGAAACAGCGCTCAAGGATACCTATTTCAAGGGTCAGGAAATCCGGGAAGGCCAGTCCATCATAGAAATTAAGGTACCGCGCCGCGCCGAAGACGCAGGAATAGTGCCCGTCAGCATCCATGCCCACATCCCACAGACGCCGGAACGCTACATAGAAAAGGTCTATGTCTTCGTCGACAAGAACCCCCAGCCACTGGCGGGCACCTTCACCCTGACCCCCGAAATGGGTCGAGCGGACCTGTCTATGCGGCTGAGAATCAATGAATACACCAATGTTCGCGCCGTTGCACAATTAAACACCGGTGAACTGCATATGCATTCGGGCTTTACCCGTGCGAGTGGCGGTTGCACCCAACCCCCACCGTTTCTACAACTCAAGCAGGCACGCGAAAACATCGGCAAAATGAAATTCCGCACCTTCGCCAGCAAGGAAATGGATAACGCACAACTGGCCCAGCTAATGGTCAGCCACCCGAACGTCACGGGTCTGCAACTGGATCAACGCACACGCGCCTATATTCCACCGGAATATGTAACCAAAATCGAAATCAGCTATAACGACACACACATCATGACCGCCGAAACCGGCATCTCCATCAGTGAAGATCCGAGCTTCCGGTTTTTCTTCAAACCTGGCCAGAAAGGCAAAATCACTGCTGTGATGGAAGACAATAAGGGACGTGTGATTACTCGTGAGTTCGAAATCAACTGATGAAACTGAGGCAACTGCCCTGTAACTAAAGGGAAATAAATATTCCTTTAGAAAGGCATGGATTTATTCGTAAATAAGCGTAAAAAGTCAATATTGAACCGCTGCATAATGAAAGGTAACTTAGCGGAAATTTTCTCTGACTGGTCTTGATTCTATGACGTACTGTGTAGCAATTTGTGTGAATGATGGACTGGTTCTATGCTCTGACTCGCGCACCAGTGCGGGTGTTGATCAGGTCAGCACCTACAGTAAGATGCACTGCTTTGGACAACCGGGAAACCGACAGTTCGTGCTGCTCAGTGCAGGCAACCTTGCCACTACCCAATCGGTAATCAGTCAGATCAATCGTGATATCCGGGAGGCAAAGCCAGGCAACCTGATGAGCGTTGCGACTCTGGATGAAGCCGCTGATTATATTGGAAAAATAAGTCGCGAGGAGCAGGAAAAACATGGCGGTGGCGGTGTCGTTTATGAAGCCAGTTTCATTCTGGCCGGTCAGATAAATTTCCAGCCTTCAATGGCCGTACTGATCTACCCGCAGGGAAATCACATCACCACCTCACCTGAAACACCCTACCTGCAGATCGGCGAAAGCAAATACGGAAAACCCGTTCTGGATCGAATAGTTAATCCCGAAACATCTCTGGAAGAGTGTGCAAAAGCGGCACTGGTCTCGATGGATTCAACCATTCGCAGTAACGTCACGGTTGGACCACCGATTGAATTGCTCATTTATCAACATGACACGCTGTCACTCGATCCTATCTGCAAACTTGATGAAGACAGCCCCTATCTGCGCGAGATTAAACGTTCCTGGGACTTCCTGCTCAAAGAGGCGTTTAGACAATTACCTCCAATCGCCTGGAGTAAGGCACGGGAGCCGAAAACCGTGATGGAACAGAGCCAGAACAATCCTCCCTTACCCCCCGTCACAGGCTAGGGTCGAAACAGTGACATGAGGTTCAGAGGGTCTGTACTCTCTGAACCCTGGATTCAGGCCGCTGCGGGTGGCAGGAACCAGGTCTCGGCAATATTCGCATGAAGGGAATTCAGGGTGCCCTGCAGGTCATCAATAAACTGATGAATGTCCCCGGTGAGCAGTGCCTCGATATCCGCCTTGTCAATAACCCGCTTAAGCTTCAGGACATCTTTAATAACCTCTTCATTACGAGGCAGGTTTTCCAGACAGTTGATAATCTCGTAGAGACAGGCGCTTACGGCGCGCGGAAACCTGGGATCCTTGATCAGAAACTCGGTTACACCCAAGGCGCTAATACTGCCCTGCACATAGAGTTGATAGGCCTGAAAGGCGCTCAGCGAATTCAGCACCGACATCCACATGGCATTGTTATCTGCCTCGCCGATCACATCATCGGATTTTTCACGCGCCCTCAGATCCGCCGCACCGACATCGACTATTCTGGAAATCATATCGGCTCGCTCGATCATCATTCCGAGTCGAAAGAAATAATAGGCTGCATCGTGTCGCATCGAACCTTCGACCAGTCCAGACACCATCTGGCAAACCGGCATCACACGATGCAGAAACTCGATGCGTTTTTTACGTGAAAGTGAATCCGGGGCATTTTGTGAGGCATAGATATACAGTTCGTTAATCCGCTCCCAGACCTCACCGGGAATAATTTCACGTGTGGTACGGGCATTCTCTCTGACAAAACGAATACTACTCAGAATCGATGTCCCATTACTCCGATCCGCAATCATAAATTTAACCACATTGCGTTCATCGTGTTTCTGGTACAGGCTTTCAAATTCCTGTGTACTACCTGTGATGCCGATCAGCCGTCGCCATATCTGCTCGACGTCAGACAGTGATGAATCCAGTAACAGGTTGATATTCACATTCAACATCCGAGCGGTGTCATCTGTGCGTTCCAGCTGACGTCCCATCCAGTACATGCGTTCCGCTACTCGTGAAAGCATAATCTTAATCCTTTCCTATGATCCAGGTGTCTTTACTGCCACCACCCTGAGAAGAATTGACGATGTAAGACCCCTTGGTCAGTGCTACGCGAGTCAGTCCACCGGGGGTCACATACAGATCCTTGCCATGCAAAATAAACGGGCGCAGATCCAGATGCCGTGGCTCGATCACATCACCAATAAACGTCGGGGCAGTTGAGAGTGCAATAACCGGTTGAGCAATATAATTCCTCGGATCTTTTTTGATCCTCTGGGTGAACTCTTTCAATTCCTTTTTACTCGCCTGGGTTCCAATCAAGAGCCCATAGCCGCCCGACTCGTTCACCGGTTTCACAACCAGTGAGGCCAGGTTTTCGAGCACATATTTACATTCATCTTCGCGACTACACAGATAGGTAGGTATATTTTCCAGCAGCGGTTCTTCACTCAGGTAATAGCGAATAATGTCGGGTACGTAGGCATACACGGCCTTGTCATCGGCCACTCCGGCACCCGGCGCGTTGGCCAGGCCAACATTGCCTTTTTTCCAGGCCCGCATTAAACCGGGCACGCCCAGAGCGGAATCCTCCCTGAACACCTCCGGGTCGAGGAACAGATCATCAATCCGTCGATAGATCACATCCACCCTGGACAGACCTTCGATGGTACGCATGTAGACACAATCATCGCTTTCGACAACGAGATCACTGCCCTGCACCAGTTCACAACCCATTTGCTGGGCCAGAAAGGAATGTTCAAAGTAGGCGGAATTATAAACACCCGGGGTCAGCACCACGACCTGCGGACGTTTCAGTTTGCGCGGTGAAATAGACGCGAGTGTCTCGAATAGACGGTTCGGATAATCGCCCATGGAACGAATATCCTGATGCTCAAATAGCTCTGGCAGAACCAGCTTGGTGACCTTGCGATTTTCCAGCATGTAGGACACGCCGGAGGGTACACGGAGATTATCTTCCAGCACCCGGAACATACCCTTGTCGTCCCGGATCAAATCGGAACCACAGATATGTGCCCAGACGCCATGCGCGGGTTTCATACCGATGCATTGCTCGCGAAAGTTTTTTGATTTGAGAATCAACTCCGCAGGCACGATGCCATCCTTGAGCACCTTCTGATCATTATAGAGATCATTGATAAACATATTCAGCGCCTTCAGACGCTGCATCAACCCGCTGGAGGTAAGGGCCCATTCTTTCTCGGCGATAACTCTGGGAATAATGTCATAGGGCCACTCGCGATCGATGTTCTCGCCATCACTGTAGACCGTGAAACTGATACCCATGGTCTTGATCGTATTCTCGGCAGCATTCCGTCGATTCTGCAACTCTTCCAGCGACATGGCCTTGAGATGATTGACCAGTTTGCGCGCCGACGCTCGCGCATTGCCCGTTGGGGTGATCAACTCATCGTAGAATTCTTCTATGGGATATTTATTCAAACCGACGCTCATATGCTCAACACCCTCTAATGCCTGTTTGTTATTAGATTTGGCTACTTTTTCATAGTACTACCTATGCACACCCCGTGCCTACCATCATTCGGAGTACCTATTTATTGTTTATTTCAGCCTGTTCAGTATCCTTGCACAGTAATTGCTATAGGTAATTAGCGAGTTTCTCGGTTAGCATCGCAAAGCACTGGAAACACCGTCTGCAACAGCGTTTGTAAGCCTTTGAAGCCAAGCAGGCATTTTAATTTGCACCATAATCAGGCATAGGGCTGGGCCGTTTGCACCATGACAATACAAATTTCACTGACACATAAAACCGACTATATATTTGACCGTGCCGTGGGTCTTGCCCCGCACACGATCCGATTAAGACCGGCGGTTCACTGCAAGACGCCAATCCTTGCCTATTCCCTGAAAGTTGAACCGAAAGAACATTTCATCAACTGGCAACAGGATCCATTTGGTAATCATGTTGCGCGTCTGGTGTTTCCGGGCAAGACAAAAAAACTTTCGATCGAGGTCAGCCTGACTGCCGAAATGACGGTGATTAACCCGTTTGATTTTTTCCTCGAACCGCATGCTGAAAAATGGCCCTTTACCTACACCAAACAGGAACTGAAGGAACTACTTCCTTACCTGGAAAAAAGCGAAGATGGCCCTCTATTACAGAAGGCCCTCGAAACCGTGCCACGCAAGATACGTCGCACCCAGGACTTTCTGGTCGCCCTTAACCAGAAAGTACAGAAGCAGATTGGTTACGGTATCCGTCTCGAACCCGGTATTCAGAGCTGTGAGGAAACCCTGAGTAAACGCACCGGTTCCTGCCGCGACTCGGCCTGGTTGCTGGTGCAGTTATTCAGACACCTGGGTTTTGCGACACGTTTTGTCTCCGGTTACCTGGTCCAGCTTAAAGCCGATATAGAGGCCATTGACGGTCCATCCGGGCCAGAGCAGGATTTCACCGACCTGCATGCATGGGTCGAAGTCTATCTGCCCGGTGCCGGTTGGGTGGGACTTGATCCAACCTCGGGTCTGTTCGCCGGCGAAGGACATATTCCTTTATCCTGTACGCCAGACCCCGCCAGTTCTGCACCGGTCTCCGGTGCCACCGACAAATGTGAAGTTGAATTCGCGTACTCCAATGAAGTCTCGCGTATTCGCGAAGATCCGCGCGTCACCCGGCCTTACTCCGATGACGAATGGAAAACGATTATGTCACTCGGCCAGCGCGTCGATGATGAGTTTGCCGAAGGTGATGTGCGCCTCACCATGGGTGGTGAACCTACCTTTGTCGCGATGGATGACATGGATGGCCCAGAGTGGAATACCGAGGCTTTGAGCGATCGAAAACTCGAGCTCGCGAATAGGCTTTATGATCGCATGGTCAAATGTTTTTCTCATTCGCCCTTACGTCATTTTGGTCAGGGTAAATGGTATCCGGGAGAACCCATACCGCGCTGGATTCTTTCCTGTGTATGGCGCACCGATGGTGAACCGATCTGGAAAGACCAGTCTCTATTCGCTGACACCAGTAAAGATTATGGCTACACCCATGAGCAGGCCGAGACATTTGCCAAAGCCCTGGCGAAAAAATTAAAGGTCGCACAGAAAAACGTCATGGGTGCGTTTGAAGATGTGCATTACCTGCTCTGGAAAGAAGGCACTCTGCCCAGCAACACCGATCCCTTCGATAGCAAGCTGGATGATGCGCTGGAACGTGATCGCCTGCGCCGACTGTTTAGTGCCGGTCTCGACACCCCGGCGGGTTACGTTTTGCCGATTAAATGGGCGGGTGACGAGGAAAAAGGCAAATGGAAGAGTAATCAGTGGCCACTGAAACGTGAACGACTGTATCTGATCCCAGGTGATTCGCCGTTGGGTCTGAGACTGCCCCTGGCCTCTCTGCCCTGGGTCGCACCGGAAGAACGCGAAATCAGTCCTGAACGTGATCCCTTCGCGCCCTTCAAACCGCTGGCAAACATCAATCTGGAACCGACAGAATCCGACCGCGAACAGGTACAGGATGAATATCGCCAGGCGATGGGTAACATAGGCGGTAGCACTGAGGTAATTCATACCGCGATGTGCATCGAGACACGCAAGGGACGACTGCATGTTTTCATGCCTCCCTGCGACGGAATCGAACAATACCTGCGCCTGTTGCGTAGTATTGAAAGCGTCGCCGGAGAACTCGAAATCCCGGTGGTCATAGAAGGCTACGAAATTCCATCTGATCCGCGTCTTAAGGCCTTCCAGGTGACACCAGATCCGGGCGTCATCGAAGTCAATATTCACCCCGCTTTCAACTGGACGGATCTGGTCAACAATACCGAAGTGCTTTATGAAGAGGCGCGACAGGTAGGACTCGGCGCTGAAAAATTCATGCTGGACGGCCGCCACACCGGTACGGGCGGTGGCAATCATGTGACCCTCGGTGCCAGGGCCGCTGAGGATAGCCCAATCCTGCGTAGACCCGATCTACTCCGCAGTCTGGTCACTTTCTGGCAGCATCACCCCTGTCTGTCCTACCTGTTCTCAGGCCAGTTCATCGGCCCGACCAGTCAGTCACCACGCGTCGATGAGGCACGTGATGATAATCTGCATGAACTGGAGATTGCCTTCCAGCAAATTGATGAGCTGGAAAACCCGATGCCCTGGCAGGTGGATCGTATTATGCGAAACCTGTTGATCGACATGACGGGTAATACCCATCGTGCCGAATTCTGTATCGATAAACTTTACTCGGCAGATAGCGCCAGCGGCCGTCGGGGACTGCTGGAATTCCGCGCCTTTGAAATGCCGCCGCACAATCGCCTGAACATTGTGCAGATGCTATTGATCAGAACCCTGGTCGCGCACTTCTGGAAAACGCCCTACCGGGGCAAGCCCTTACGCTGGGGTACGGATCTACACGACCGTTTCATGCTGCCACACTACATCTGGGCAGACTTTGTTGAAGTCTGTGAGGTACTCAACCGGGCCGGCTACGAGATCGACTCGAAATGGTATGAACCCTTCTTTGAATTCCGTTTCCCTCGCTACGGTACGATCCACAGCAAGGGTGTAGAACTGGAACTGCGTGGCGCACTGGAACCCTGGCATGTGCTGGGTGAAGAGATGAGCGCAACGGGCACCGCTCGTTATGTGGATTCTTCCATTGAGCGTTTACAGGTCAAGGTCACCGGTTATATCGAAGGCAAACACACCATCACCTGCAACGGTCATCGTGTACCAATGCGCCCCACCGACAAACGCGGTGAATACGTGGCCGGGATTCGCTTCAAGGCATGGCAGCCACCTTCCGGTCTGCACCCGATGATTCCGCTACAGAGTCCCGTGGTGATCGATATCATTGATACCCTTAACCAGCGTGCGATTGGTGGCTGTACCTATCACGTCGAGCACCCCGGCGGTAACAACCCGGAGACTTTCCCGATCAATGCCAATGAAGCAGAGGCACGACGGGTGGCACGCTTCTGGTCACACGGGCACAGTCACGGCACGGTGCCAACGGATATCAAGGACTATACTTCCGAGTATTCATACACTCTGGATCTACGTCGGTACCGATAAGATAAGGATTGAACACATTCAACAATCGATGGCAGTTAATAAGTCTGTTATTCGCCCTGCTGATGGGACTCATCGCGGGGCGATACTGGCTTTCTAACCATATCTCAGCCGATCGCCTGATTGGTGCAGAAGAAACAGTACAGGTCAGCGATGCTGGCCTGTCTTTTCTCGGCCGGGTCGATACCGGTGCGACAGTCACCTCCATCAATGCAGAACATATTGAAGTCATTGATGGTGATCCTGAAAATCCAAAACAAAACGCCGGCAAGCAGCTTCGCTTCACGCTGGTCAATGCTGCAGGTGAAAAGCAACAACTGCAACGCCCCATCATCAAGGTTCGTTATGTACACAGTTCAGACTGTGGGGAGTGGCGCTACTATGTCTACCTGAAAATACGCTTCAGACAACACGAACAGAAACTTCTGGTTAACCTGAATGACCGCTCCCGTTCCACTAAAAAATTATTACTCGGTAGAGACTGGCTGGCACAGGGGTACATCGTTGATATCTCGGGGTCTGAAAAATCAAGAGCCGGAAAATAATCACCCCGGCCATATTTCGATGTCTACAATCGGTTCATGATTCTGAAGTCAGCCCCTCAATTTCACGTTCATGCTCAACACTCACCCAGCCGAAATCACTGAACACACTGAACAGCGCTGGCACCACAAACAGCACCAGAATGGTCGCACTTAACAGACCAAATACAATACTGGTAGCAAGTGGAATTAACACCTGTGCCTGTAAACTTTTCTCTGCAAGTAAGGGCGTCAGACCTGCAATCGTGGTCAACGATGTGAGAAGAATGGCACGAAAGCGCTCTCGACTGGCAAGTTTTGCAGCCTCGGGAATGGCATGCCCCTCACGCGCGCGCAGTTTAAGAAACTCCACCAGCAGGATCGAGTCATTAACGACAATGCCCGCCAGTGATACAGCGCCCATCATACTTGGCATCGATATTTCAAGGCCCATCAGAAGATGTCCCCAGATCACGCCAATCAATGCGAGTGGAATCGCAACCATTACCGCCAACGGTTCGATATAACTGCGAAACTGAAAACTAAGCAGTACAAAGATACCGAGCAGGCCAATGATAAAACCACGTTGCATCGACGCCGATGTCTCCTGCGATTCTGCCGCCTGCCCCTGAATACCGAACACCACATCTGGGTAGTCCGCCACTAACCGGGGGAATGTCTCGTGCTGCATATCGGCGAGGATCTGCGAGGCATTCGCAACCCGAGTATCGACATCGGCACTGACGGTCACCGTACGCTGACCATCGATTCTGTGAATTCTCGCATAGCCGCGGTCAAACGAGATGTCGGTGATGCTACCAAGAGGTACCTGCTTGCCTGTCGCAGTAAAAATCCGAAAGTCGTTTACATCCTCCAGACTATTTCTATCCTCCTGACGAAGACGCAGATCGATTTCATAAGACTCCACACCTCGCTGCACCTCATCAACTGTGGTGCCAAAAAAACCAGCCCGCAATTGATTGGCAATCGTTGCAGCGTTAAGTCCCAGCGCAAGTGTGCCCTCGCCCAGACGCAGGCGGAGTTCCGGTTTACCCACGCGTAAATCATCACTCAGATCATTCACTCCCCGATAGACACGTAACTCTTTTTGCAGCGCTAGAGAAGCCGCCTTGATCTGCCCCATGTCATTACCCGTCAGGCGTATTTCTATCGGTACACCGGCCGGTCCGATGACAGGCTCCTTGTAGTTAATGCTGATCACATCGGCAACCGTACCGACTCTTTCCCGCCAACTATGCAATATATCGTCAATGCTACCGTTACGGATCTCGGCTGCCAGTAAGTCCGCGCTGACGGTGGCAACATGAGCACCGGTTTCCTGTGCATCGAGGTTCTGGCTGTAGCGCACACTGATGTCCTGCACCAGTTGCTGACCGTTCGGCTGTGCCGGACTGAACTCGGCATCGACCGCCTTCAATGCCGAGCTCAACTGTTCAACGATCTGTTCAGTGCGCCACAGACGTGTTCCCTGCGGCAGCAGGATTCGCGCCTCAATCGCATTGCCTTCAATATCGGGGAATGCCAGAAACTTGAGATGACCACCCGCCAGCATGCCCACAGAGGTCAGAAACACTGTCAGTACCAGTCCCAGAAACGGGTAACGCCAGACGATAACGACATCAATAGCCCTACCAAGCAATTCATGTCGCAACCATTCAACCCCGGCATCAAAGCGATGCCGAAATCGATTCGTCCGTTCACGCTCATGATTGTGCAGAGAATGTTCCAGATGATGCGGCAGAATCAGGAAGGCCTCGATCAGACTTACTGCGATTACCATGATCAGGACAACGGGGATGACCTTCAGGACTTTACCAATGTCTCCACTCAAAAAGGCCAGCGGCGCAAACACGCAGACGGTGGTTAGAAACGAGGAAACAACCCCCGGCATGACCTGACGGGTGCCATCAATCGCCGCATGCAGTGCAGACTTACCACGCTGGAGCTGGGTTGCAATATTTTCGGCGATCACAATCGCATCATCCATCAGCAATCCCAGTGCAATCAGCAGCGCCACCATGCTGATCATATTGATCGAATGCCCCATCATCGCCATCAGAAACAGACCGCCGAGAAACGCCACGGGCAGCCCCATGGAAACCCAGAAGGCGAAGCGAATCTGGAAAAACAGCCACATCACCAGAAATACCAGAACCAGCCCCTGCGCGCCGTTAACCAACAGCATTTGCAGACGATCGCGAACAATACTGGAAATATCCTGAGTCAGGCTCATATGTACGGTCGGCGGAGCTCGTTGTCGCTCCTGCTCGACAAAGGTCTTCACTGCATCGACCACAACCAGGGTGTCCTGCGCCTTGGTCTTGGTGACTTTGAGGATGGCCGCACGTTGTCCGTTAAACAGGGTTTTCTCTTCATCCAGTTCAAACCGATCACTGATCTGTGCGATGTCACCGAGACGGATTTCACCACCCTGGCGTCCCTGACCGATGACGATCAGATCTTCAAGTTCCTGCACACTGCGACGCTGATCGGTGAAACGCAATAAATAATCGCGTTCGCGGGATTCAACACTACCTGCTGGCAGATCAATACTCTGTGTGCGGATGATCTCTGCCAGTTGTTGAATACTCAGGCCATATTGCTGCAGCTGTTGCGCCGCGACCCTGATCTGTAACTGGTGTTGTGAAAAGCCCTGAACCTCGATCTGACTCACGGCCGGTAATGTCTGCAGACGCTCCTTGATCTGTTCTGCATAGGCCTTTAGATCACTCACCGACATAGGCCCGGTAATCGCAATCGATACCACCGAATCCGTGCGGCCCAACTGGCGAATAATCGGTGTCTCTACTTCTGCGGGAAAATCATCAATCGCCTCGACTTCTGTCTTCACATCATCAAGAAAACTCACAAGCTTGCCGTTCTCGTTCATTTTCGCCACCACGATGGCGATATTTTCCAGCGCCTGACAACGCACTTCCTGCAGGTCACTGATGCTGTCTAATGCGTCCTCAAGACGTAAACACAGTGTCTGTTCAACATCCACCGCACTCGCCCCGGGGTAGACCACACGAATCTCAACTTCCTGTGGGCTAAAGTCCGGAAAGGTCTCGCGTTTCAAACCTGGCAGCGACACCAGGCCAATCACAAGCAGACAGATCATTAACAGATTGGCAGCGGTTGGATGAGCTGCGAAATAGCGGATCACTGTGGGCTTGCTCCACTGCCCGTAACTGCCAGGAGATACTCAAGAGTTTGTGGATCATCGACCGGTTCGAGTAACAGGCCCTGAATGGCCGGTTGTAGATCAGAAACCACCAACCGCTCTGAGGCACTGATCCCATGTTTGATCATGACAAAGTCTGCACCTGTCAGCCCCGTTTTTACCGTTCTTAATTGCAGGCGGGAATCTTCCGAGACAAGATATACCTGATCACCATGCAGCGCGTTACGAGGGATCACCAGGCTATCTGCGCGCACACGCCCGCTCAGTTCGACACTGACAAAAAAGCCCTTCGCAAGTGGTGGCCGCACCCCCGGCTGAACGCCTTCGTAGGGTTTATCGACCTCAACAATAACCCCAATGGTGCGGGTCTCCGGATCCATCGTATCGCTGATCCGGGCCACCCGTGCCGGCCATTCAACCGTCATCGCCGAGTTCTTTAAGAACACCCGCGCGCCCAGCCCAAGCAAATCACCCAAACTACCAGAGGCTGCCGTGCCCGTTACACTCAACACCGTCTCGGAATGCAACAGACCCGCCATATTCTGCATCGGCACCTGTACTGATATTTCTGCCTTTTCCAGACCATCGGCGACCATGATGACTTCACCTTCGCGCAGATATTGCAGACGTTCAACATTGGCCTCTGCAACACGGCCGGTGAAGGGCATACGCAAGCTGGTACGCTCCAGATCCAGTCGCGCGGAGGCAAGTTGCGCCTCTAAACTGGAGAGTTCCGCCGCTAAGCGTTGTCGTTCAGCGGGAAATAATTGCAGGCTGCTTTGCTGCACCTGAACACTCTGCTCCTGCACCAGTGCGTTGCGTTCTTCCTTATCAAAATCTGTACGTGAGATGCTGCCTTTTGCCAGCAGTTTACGTCTGCGTTCCAGCTCTTCATTGGCAATACGCAGGGCATGCTCTTCGATCTTCAGCGAAGCCAGCGTATTACGTTCCCTGGCCGACAGTTCCGCTAGCTGGGCACGGGTCGCTTCGATACTGGCCTCGGATCTGGCAATCGCGAGTTCGTAATCGCTGGTCTCGATCTCAACCAGGATCTCACCCGCGCCGATGATGGCGCCCTTCTTTAGCTTCGGATGCACCATCATGACACGGCCTCTAACCTGCACCACGCCGTTCCAGACCTGGCCGGGAGACACCGTGCCCGTTCCGAGATAACGCGGCGTTAAATCGACGCCTGGCACTTCAATCACACGCACCGGATAAGAAACCTCCTGGACCACGAACCTCTCAGGTTTTGCACGATTGCTGATCAGCAGAGCGAGGATCACGACACCCAGCGCAAGGACAGGAATAAACAACCATTTTCGAGCATGTTCAGAGTTCATCGGTATCACTCTTGATCAGTAAGATTGCATCGTTCATGCAGGCCTTCTCAATCTGGCCCCCAGATAAGGTGCAAGGAATAGCAACAGTAATCCCAAGCCCATAAAGCCTCCCTCTATTATATTGTAGTCCTCGAATAAGCGTTCCCGGCTTAAACCAAGCATCATTCCAAGGGTGATTTCAAAGCTCAGCATCAAAGCGACCCAGATCGTTCCCACCCAGAGTTGTTGGCGAATGCTATTCAGTGCCAGCCATCGAGCAGACAGGATGGCGATGATAAGGATGATTACCGAACCAACCAGTACGCCGAGTTGTCGTGCCGGAAAATCCCCGATCAGGGGTACAATCAACAGCTGGCGAAAGACGCCGTGGATCGTCTCTGCGATGACAATGATTAGCCATACCGCGAAAATCCGTTTCCAGTTCATCATCTTTCGATCAATAACAAAACTTTCTCGTCGACTACAACCCAGCCGCAAGCAACCGGGTTAAATCAGCGGCTGAAATCTGCTGACAGGCCGTCGCATTCTGACCTGCCCAGAGAGGAGAAAAATCGCCACTACCGGCGGCTTCGGCACTGGCACGTAGCGGTGCGATAGCAGACGCCGCAAGCGGGAATTCCGGTACCTCTGAATTAATCGGCCCCAGTTCCGTGATGAGTCGATTTACAATCGCCCTGGCCGGACGACCGGAAAATAGATTCGTGATAACCGTGCGCCCCGCCGCCTCACTACTCAATACCGCACGGTGAACCGTGCTGGTTCGTGCTTCCTTACAAAGCAGATAACCGGTTCCAACCTGAACCCCGGCGGCACCCAGTGCCATTGCAGCAGCCACACCCTGCGCATCGGCAATGCCACCGGCAGCAATCACCGGGATTTTGACTGCCCGCACGACCTGCGGCAGCAATGCGAAACTGCCCAGTTGTGTATTCAGATCTGCGGACAGAAACATGCCCCGATGTCCCCCCGCTTCCAGCCCCTGTGCGATGATTGCATCAACACCACGTGCCTCAAGCCAGAGCGCTTCTTCGACCGTGGTCGCTGAACTCAGAATTTTTGCACCCGTTGCCTGTACGCGCGCCTGCAGCTCGATTGAGGGCAGACCAAAGTGGAAACTCACCACCGACGGCCTCAGTTCCTCCAGCAGTTCGGCCATCTCCTCACTAAAGGGTGCGCGCGCAGCTGCAGCACTATGACTCTCTACATCCAGATCGTATTCACGATAGAAACCTGCGAGTTTCCCTCGCCACGCCTTCTCGGCCTGGGGGTTTGTAGCAGGCATGCTGTGACAGAAAAAATTCAGATTGCAGGGGCTATTCGTTGCCGCGCGGATAGCGAGCAGCTCTTCACGCATGCGCTCCAGACTCAGCATTGCACAGGGTAATGAACCCAGACCACCGGCATTGGATACGGCGATGGTCAGCTCACTGTCCTGCACCCCGGCCATTGGCGCCTGGATGATCGGAAGTTCGATTCCTAATAACTGCTGCAAGGTCATGAATGATTCCCTTAGTAAAACTTGCCGACCCGTTGCTTAGGTGATGTGTGATGTGCTACCTGCTGTCCGCTTTATGCCGTTCAGGAATGCAGATGGAAAACCTTATTCATAATCTTCCACTCGCCGTCGACCTTGAGCATATTGAACAGATCCGTAAAGCGATGTCCCGTCCAGTTGTCGAGTTCCAGTCGTACTGTGGCGATCGAGTCGAAGATCTCGATACTGGCGATTTCGGCCTGCAGTTCTTTGGCCGGACCGTTCTCATCATTCCAGTCAAACAAAATCTGGATTGGACCAGCAAACAGATCGGGACCAATATAGCCAAATATTGTTGCGTCCTGATGAAATGCTGGACTCATCGTCGCACCACTGCCTGTTCTCGCCCCATCCAGATAGTGCTGAACTACCTTTGTTATTGCTTCCGATTCACCCATTTGTCATGCTCCTGTCTCTATTGGCCGTTTACTACCGACATGATGATAGCTGTACAGATATTCACAGCAGTATTTAAAATACACCTGTTGCTGATGAATTTAAGCATTAATTCAGTCGCTTATCACCCCTGCATTCCCATACAACACCGCTGACAGGCAGGCCACACTGACACGCGGGTATGATATCTCTAGCTATATGGGTGAGATTACCCTATAGTGCGCGCAGCTACAGATTCTGTTATTGGCAGTTAAGGTTGTTCCCTTCGTGTTACCACCCCGTGAATTCCCCGTTTCATTACCTGTACGCGACACTCAATTAGATTAATTTATTACAGGTATATAGTTTTATGGCTACAGGTACAGTCAAGTGGTTTAACGAATCCAAAGGTTTCGGTTTTATTTCTCAGGACGATGGCGGCGCAGACGTTTTCGTACATTTCAGCGCTATCCAGGGCTCCGGCTTCAAGACCCTGGCCGAAGGTCAGCAGGTCAACTTTGAAGTAGAAAGTGGCCCTAAAGGACCGCAGGCTAGCAGCGTAACTGCATAAGAACGCCATATCGGCTCTGCCGATGATCCGAACCCCGCCACGGCGGGGTTCTTTTTTTGCTGCTGATGAACGCATCACAGCATCCTTACTCCATAAGGGAGAACAGCAGTGAAGAAACTATTTGTAGGCAGCCTACCTTCCAGTACCAACGAAGAAGAGGTTCAAAATCTGTTTTCCGAATTTGGCACTGTACGTTCATGCAAACTCGTGATGGATGTTTTTTCCGGACAGTGTAAGGGTTTTGGTTTTATCGAGATGGAAGGTCATGAGGCACGCGCTGCAATTGCCGGTCTGAATGGCAAAGACTTCAATGGTAAATCCATCAAGGTGAATTTCGAGTCTCCCAAACCCGGTCGCCGTCGCTAGTCACTTCCACGAATTCCGAGATAGGGTCTTCCCTGCGTCGACCCTGTCTTTTTGTTAGCCTATCCTCCCCCTCTGCCCCGGTTTCAGGTTTCTGCTTTCAGCACCAATGTCACCAGACGCCTCACCAGCGGTGTCAGTAAGGTCACCACAGGAAAAGCGATAGAAAAGGCGAACATCCATGCCTTAAGCCAGATGTGAAGTATGTTAGTTACAAATCCAACATTAAACAGACTGATCACCAGTGACATGATGCAGGACATTAAAAAAGCCATAATGAACGCAAATAACAGGTTCTGATATTTTCTGTCTATCAACGGCTTATAACCTGATCGCACATCACTGTTTGTGCTGCAGGCTAATCATCAGGAGGCCTTTGCTTTCTCGGCATTCCAGATGGCCGAAACCTGATCACTGAGGGTCATGGGATCAAAGGGTTTGGTTACCACACCGGCAGCCCCCTTCTGAATATACTCATCAACCTCATGCACCTGGACCTTGGCGGTCATAAAGATAATAGGTACTGATGTCAAAGCAGGAATTTTGCGTAATTCCAGCATCGTTGCAAGTCCGTCCAGGCCCGGCATCATCATGTCCAGAATGATCAATTCGGGCGCGAACTCTTCTGCCTTTTCCAGCGCCTCATTTCCCGAAGCACAGCCAAGCACGGTAAACCCCCCGATAGCTTCCAGGGTCATGACGGCTACTTCCCTGATATCAGGTTCATCATCGACATGAAGAATACGCTGTAATGCGGTCATTTATTGCTCTCCTGCTGAGGTAAATTCCTGGCTCTGACCTTGTTTGACAGTCTTCTTTTTCGCCGCGACAGTTGACCTTATGGTCTGTAGCAGATCCTCGTTGGAGGTGATCGATTTCACCAGCGCCTCCCTGATATTTTCATCCAGTTCCCTGGACACCTGGGTGGCGGAAAAAACAATCACCGGCGTCTTCCGGTTAACCGTTGACTTCATCATGGATAACAGCTCATCACCGCTACCATCCGGTAAACCGATATCCAGAATAACCAGATCAAAGAACTGCTTCTGGAGTTGAGTGTGCGCATCAGCAAATGTTTTTGCTGGCGTAATATTCGCCGCGTCACCTACCACCCCGGCTACCACCTGCAGAATATCGGGGTCATCTTCGACATGCAGAATACGTGGTTTGGCCATCACAGAGGATGACATCGCGATACGCAGGCTGACGGCAAGGCGAGTCTGATCAATGGGCTTCTGATGCCAGTCGATCACGCCGATCGCCTCCCCCTGAAAATCTTCGGCACCCTGCTTCGCATTTGCAGAAATCACCACGACAGGCAACTCTGCCGTTTCGCGTCTGGCGCGTAGTTCGCGCAGCAAAGCCAGGCCGTCCATATCGGGTAGTCCCAGATCCAGGGTCATGCCATCGTAGCTTCGATGCTGAAGTAAGTCCCTGGCCTCAGCGGCGGAGAAGGCAACGTCTACGGTATAGCCCTCCTGTTCCAGCATCCTGACCAGTAAATTGGCAATATCGACGTCATCTTCACAGATGAGAATATGTCCTATCGTTGCTTCATCTAACTCGCTATCAAGCGGGTCGCGACCCGCTTGATAGCGAGGCAGGTCGAAATAAAAAGTGGTGCCTTTTCCTAATGCCGTTGTGAAACCAATACGACCACCGTGGTTCTCGATAATCGACCTCGCGATGTTCAGACCCAGTCCCGTGCCACCCTCTTCCCGTGTATCTGACGAATCGGCCTGGGCAAACTTACCAAAGATCTTCTCGTGGAAACTTTCAGGAATACCGGGGCCGTAGTCTTTAACCTCCACGTGAATCCTGTCCTGATCAGCGCGGAGTACAATATCCACCGTGCTGCCTTCGGGTGAAAATTTTGCTGCATTGGACATCAGGTTTGTCATCACCTGTGTCAAACGATCATGGTCGCCCGCCACCTGTGCATCCGGCGCTTCAGAAGTAAACGTGAAAATCACCCCGTGTTCGGCACCATATGCCCGGTTCGCTTCGATGCAGTGTTCCATTAATGAATGCAGAAGCAAGGGCTCCAGATGAAAACTCATCTGCCCTGACTCAATCTTTTCAATATCCAGAATGTCGTTGATCAACCGCACCAGACGCTCACTATTATTGTGTGCAATATCAATCATACGGGTTAATTTATCTGGCATCTCTCCAAACACACCTGACTTGATCAAACCGAGAGCGCCTTTGATCGAGGTCAGGGGCGTCCGTAATTCATGACTGACCGTAGAAACAAACTCGCGCTTCATTTTCTCAGCCTGCTTACGCTCGGTAATGTCTCTGACTATCCCGGTGAAGACCTGTTGCCCATCAAGTGACATTTCACTGACCGCCAGTTCCAGCGGGAAGGTTGTACCATCTCTGCGTAGACCTTCGACCTCGCGACCTATACCGATGATCTTTGCCTCACGCGTGTCGCGATAGTTTTTCAGATAACCATCATGCTCATCCTGATACGGGGCGGGCATTAACATTTTGATATTCTTACCTATCACTTCATTACAGTGATAACCAAATATTTTTTCAGATGCCGGATTAAAGGTCTCAATCAAACCATGTGAGTTGATGGTGATAATGCCATCGACCACGTTCTCCAGAATCGCACTGAGGCGCTCTTCACGATCACGCAGGACCTGCTCGGCCTGCTTACGCTCAGTGATATCAACCACAGAAGCCAGCACATAGGTCTCTTCGCCCATCACCAGAGGACTCAGCCCAATTTCTATCGGTACTTCACGCCCATCCTTGCAGAGCCCATACAAATCTCGCCCGGCCTCCATGAGGCGCGTCTGAACTACTGAAAAAACGCCCTCTTCATGGCTGGCGTTTCCTTGCCGGTAATTTTCAGGCAGCAGCATCTCGACTGGCTGTTTGAGGAGTTCACCACGGCTGTAGCCGAACAATGTTTCTGTTTGCTGATTCACCAGAGTGATATCACCGACCTGATTAATCATGATCATTGCATTCGGAGCGGCATCAAACACTTTGCGGAAGCGTTCTTGAAGACGGTTTCGTTCAGAGATATCCCTGACAATCGCCACGAAGCGGGGCCGCTCACCCAGCGGGGCTAAATACTGCAGAAAAATTTCAACCGGAATAGTCGAACCATTCTTATGTTGATGCAGGGTCTCGAAGGTAAGCGCATCACGCTCACCGGTTAATAATGGGGAAATCAGCGCATCAAACCTTTCACGAGGAACCTCCGGTTTGATGTCATAGGGATGCATGGTTAACAACTCTTCGGGGCTGTAACCGATTTGTTCAAAGGCTCCCCGATTGGCATAGAAAAAGCGAAGATTATCCGCATGAAACATAAACACGGTGTCGAGGGTCAGATCCAGTGTGCTCTTGAACTGATGTAACAGGCCCTGACTTATCTCTTCTTCCACACAATCCGCCAGATCCCGCAGCGTTTTTATATCATCATCGTTCAGCACTCTGGGTTCACGATCAATAATACACAGCGTACCCACCTTGGTACCATCGGGCGCAGACAGTGGCGCGCCGGCATAGAAACGAATATCCGGTGGCCCGGTTACCAGAGGATTATCGGCGAAACGCGGATCCTCCAGGGCATTCGAGATAACGAATACACCATCGTCAAGAATGGCATGACCGCAGAAGGAAATATCGCGTGGGGTCTCCGTGGCGTCCAGCCCCTGACTGGATTTGAACCACTGTCGATTAGCATCAACAATGCTGACCAATGCAATAGGCACCTTGAAATACTGCTGCGCGATTCGCGTCAGACGGTCGAAACGCTCTTCATAAGGGCTATCAAGAATATCCAGATTACACAGGGTGGAAAGGCGCTTTTCTTCGTCCTGCGGGAATTCAGGGGTCTTCATCTCAAACTCCAGTTACTTCAAAAAGCTCATCATCTTCATCCAAGTAGCATTGCCGTATCAGTACAACCTTAGCGGCCTTATATTTATTTTATTCACCCTACGAGCCGTCACCCATCGGGTAAACCTGATCATAAACAGGGAAACCTGCGTCAGGTCTACTCAAGATAGTCATGACATGAGAGTAAATCGACCGTATAAGTCAAAACTACACCATATTATTTGTATGGTTTTGAAGTTTGAGGCTAGCAAGCCATATGAACGAATACTGCGACACCCTTCTCATCATAGTAGAAGCACTCTCAATCGGTAGATGAACAAACACTCGACAAATATTCCTATCACGAGTTATCACCATACTTGGGGAATTTAAGCCCCCAGATCATGGCGGCAGCACGCAATGCGAAGGCAACCGCACTGGAGAGGATAACGACTAGTTCAGGATCCAGTGAGAGGGATGTGAGTAATACATAGCTGATACACCCCAGTAGTGAGGCCGTGACGTAAATTTCTGGCCCCAGTAGGACCGGCTCAACATTCAGGATCACATCACGGAGGATGGAACCGAAACTCGCCGTTACCATCCCCAGGGTAATCGCCACCAACCAGGAGCCACTGTATTCCAGAGCCCTTGCCGTGCCGAGGGTGCTGAATAGCGCCATACCCGCCGCATCCATCCATAACAGCGAGCGATGCAGCGAAACGAGGATATTGGCGGTGAAATAAGTCAGCATTGAGACAACTATGCAAACCAGCAGAAAACTCGGATCAACAACCCAGAAGACCTGTGGCTTATTCAGAATAATATCGCGGACGGTCCCACCACCGATGCCGGTAAGCGTACCGAACAACACAAAGGCAAGAATATCCAGGCGCTTCTCTGCAGCGGCTAACGCGCCACTGATCGCAAACACCGCAACCCCCGCCAGGCCGGTCACATAGATCACCTGATCAAAGTGGGGGCTGGGCATCGGACGAACTCCTTAATAGAGATGGTGGGTAATAATAATTACTTAATATTAGCTTAAAGCTTGCATATAAGCCTTCTGTCTCGGGACATCCGTTTT
>JBFIID010000004.1:0-27671 GCA_041601415.1 Gammaproteobacteria bacterium | reverse complement strand
GGCAAAACGGCGAGCGAGGCCTATGAGATCGGGGAACGCCTGCGTAATGACGGCACAGAACCCCTGCTGGAAGCGCTGAATGGTCTGTTTGAACAGGTCTCGGCGAGAAACAAGTCCCTGATTCAACTCAATCACTCGCTTGAAGAAAGGATTGCCGGGCGCACCCGGGAATTGTCAGAAGCGAATTTGCTGCTCGAGGAACTGGCCCTGACGGATTCTCTCACCGGTCTGCCGAATCGTCGCCATGCCATGCGCCAGATCGAACAGTTGTGGGAGGAACATGAAAAAACGGCAAACCCTCTGGTTTGCATGATGGTCGATGCCGATTATTTCAAGGAGATAAATGATACCCACGGACACGAAACCGGTGACATGGTACTACAGACATTAGCCATGACACTCCGGCATTCGGTGCGTAGTGACGACATAGTCTGTCGTTTAGGCGGTGATGAGTTCCTTATCATCTGCCCCGACACCGATCAGGAGGGCGGCCTCTATCTGGCGGAGCAAACGCGTAATACGGTGTCGAAACTGTGTATAGAATTTACTAACGGCAACTGGCAGGGAAGTATCAGCCTCGGTGTCGCAGCAAAATCCGTTGAAATGAAAACCTATAGCGATCTAATCAGGCTTGCAGACAGAAGTGTTTATGCCGCCAAACGCGATGGCAAGAACTGTGTCCGTTCTATCACCACCTGAGTAGTAGTCACCGCAGAAATTATTTCACTGGTGGTTGTTTCTCAAACCGGGTTGCAGTTGCAGGTATTTCATACCAGTCCTGCTTCTCGCTGACCCACACATGCACCGTCGGTTTCAATATCCGGGTATCATCCAGGTTCGTCGGCTTTAACTTGATCAACTCCGGTTGATCCGGATTAAAGTGATAAATACGATTTCCGCAGCAGGGGCAAAATTTTGCAAAATTCTTATTACCGCTGTCCGCCAGACGCTCCCATTGCTTTAACTCTCCACTGAAAATCACGCTATCCGCTTTCACTACGGCAGTAATGCTGAAGGCACTGGTAGAGAGTTTCTGACACTCCCGACAATGACAGATAAACACATTGATAGGGGGCTCAAGTAACTGATAGCTCACCTTGCCACACTGACATGAACCCTTAATCGGGTAGCTGACATCACTCATGATTTTCACCTGCTAATGTTCCGGACAAGTCTGGGTAATTCGTGTCAGGTTTGCAACGCATGTCTATTATTGCGCCAACAGTTCTGCGAGTGAGTACTCACCCTTCCAGCTGACTAAAACACCCTCTTTACGCAGCTCCCCGCTGGCCAGAAAGTCCCTCAGAGCCGATTTTGATAACAGCTCCATTATCACGCCGGGGAGTCGCGCCTGAAATTGTATGTGCTGATCGGCAGGGCTCTGCTTTTCCAGCGATGACAGTGCGAATGTCACCGGCCCATAATTTGAGACGAAAGAGAGCCTCTGTTCTACCGACATGACGGGCTGATTGTAGGACTGGGCCAGAGAACTAAACTCACCGATCAGTTCAAGTTCGTTGATCCGAACATAGGGTACGCCATCAACAACGGCGTCTGTCAGTTGCCAGTGCCAGCGACCGCTAATCGTTTCCACATCCTGTTCAAGACGAACGCTGGATCGCACGTCCCTGCCGGTGATCTGAAATGAAGGGCTGGATAGATTTAACTGCTCAAGCTGAAGGCTCAAATCCAGGGCCAGGTCAGCTGACTTTGCGGAGACAATCTCAAGTTGCACATTCTTCAACCTGAGACGCTCCTGGCCTGCCTGTGTGATGTGTAATTCAGGCAATGTTGCGTTTATTACTGCAGTGTTAATCTGTTCCCTTAAGGACATTTGCAAGGTGGTCGCGTCCAGCAACAGAGGCATCTGTTGAGTTTCAAAAACCAGCTTCGGGACATCGAAGCGTGCCTGCAGGGGTTGTGACCACAGGGCCGGTAGTAAACAGTCAACATTCAGTAATAACGGCGGAATGCCCTGTTCCCTGTGATCAGTCTCTAACACCGACCGACCGGCCTGATCCAGAACATGCGCCTTCAGCTCCACCCCACAAAAACCATGCGAGACATGGATATCTATGAAAAAGGCCGAAAATGACTGTCGGTGAGACTCGACCAGCAGGCTGACGCGGCTTTGATAAACACCCCCCTGATAATTTTCCAGTTTAATCCCAAGCGGTATTCCTGGCTGGTCATTGAGTATCTGCAGTTGCCGATCAAGCAGGGCGAGACTGGCACGACCGGTCAGGTAGTAGGGCGCAGTAGCCAGCAGCAAGCAGAATAGGATGCCGATAACGCCATGGAACCAGCCGTTACGTAGCGGCATACATCTGTCCTGTGTATGCGGTCAGCAAATGACTAGAGGCTATGCCAGGACATGACACGCAGTGAAAAAAACACCTGTTACTCCCGGCAGCTCGATGGCAGGTATTTACTCTCGATATCAGCGCTACATGACCACACCACCTGACCATCCTTCAGACCAGGGCTCAAAAACAGACGATTCTGTTCGCCAAGACTTTCTATCGAATAGGTAATCGTCAGGCGCCCGGAATCCGGATCGTACTGAATAGATTGAATGTCAGGATAGCTGGATTCGGCGATTAACTCATCCACCTGTTGCTGTGCCGGTAAACTTCCGTTCTCCAGATAATAGTTTACGATCGCTTCACGAAAATAGGCGCTGAACTCCAGTCCCTGAGCGACCTTCGCGCGAATGGTGTAGTCCTGATAGGCCGGTATTGCGACTGCCGCGAGAATCCCCACCACCACGACACTGCTCATACCATTGCCGCCCAGCAACACTTCTGCCGGATTGTGATCATAACTCAGCTCCAGCGCCAGCAATTGCTCTGATGAGTCCAGCTTCGCGCTGTAACCAGTGACTTCTGCCAGCCCGACTTCCCGAGCAGTCGGTAGACTGAACAGATCGATCCCGACGCCGGCCAGGTCGGCGAGTGACAGCAGTCCCTGTAATTCCAGTGAATACATAAACCGGGACAGTCCCTGCATCTGCGCCGAGGCCAGCAGCAGGGATTGATGAGCATCGACTTTCTGATCGTCTCGCAGCCACTCAGCAACCGAGTTGCGTTCACTTATATAACCACGATCGATCAGGATCTGTGGCACCACGGCGGACACCAGATAATCGCCTTCTTCGATCCAGTACAGATGGCCTGGCATTGATGCCAGACGTTTTAGTAATGGGTGCTGGCTGACTTTATCCTCTGCTGACAAAGCATTTTCCGCCTCTTCTGCAAACCAGGCTGGCATCTCCAGATGGCGATACTGCTGTCCATTGATTGTCCGTTCTTCCAGTCTCATACCCAGCGTTTCCACCAGACGCTGAAGCGTTTTCTCGAACAGGGGCTTATCGTTAATTTTAAGCGCCGAATACTGTCCGGCCTGATCAGACACGAGGATCAACTCAGGCCCAATTGCGGTTAATAGATCCTGAAGACTAACGCCCAGACGCTTTTCGATCTGTAGCCGGGCTGCAGTATATTTTTGCATCGACTCGGGCGGTAACATGCTCGCCATAATCTGCTCAATGGCAAGCAGGTCGGCATGGGAAGGAAGACTAAAGCTGGCCAGGGTGCCGGGCTTACCGGCAGTCTCAAAGGTCAACGTCTGATCCACCGCCGGCAGCAAACGGCGCAGCCCCACATGCGGCATCTGAAACTCGAGACGCAGTCTTTGTTTGCCCCCCGCGACACCTGCACCCAATGCAATTCCTTCGGCCTCGGAAAGCCCCCCGGCAGCGAGAAACATGCCCCATGCCTGCCCCGTTTCCTGGGCTGTTTTGATCATCGCTTTCGGTGCAAACCAGGCATATAGCCCCTGACCACTGGTGTCGACTCTGGTCTCCAGACTGTGCATCGGGTGCCGGGGTGCAGGACTCAGGGTACTCAGCAGTTGCTGTAAATAATCAGCCGGTTGAATCACACCACTGAGGAAAAACAGGCGGCGCTGAGGGGCATCAAAAAACAACTGTACGGGTAGTCCGTTAAGGGTCAGAAAGCCATTGCCTGTGGCGTCCACCGCCTGGGCAATTTTGACCATCGGGCTGGCCAGCACCAGACGCGAGATCAGACCATTCAGCGCCTCCGCTTTATCGATATCCAGTACCACCGTGCCCAGAACGGCGGGCATTGGTACGGAAGCGTCGGCAGGCGGTAGAAGTGCAATTTCCAGCGGTGAGCGCATTGTCTTAATCAGCACCTGCGCGAGTAATTGCAGACCCGGATCGCCGGACAGACTGTCGAGCAGATTATCGACCATGCCCTGTTTGATCGATATTAACGACGCACTGTAGGGCTCTGATTGATGCACGGCGTCATAGATAGTGCCACGCACATCGGCCAGCCCGAATAGACTCGGTACACGCAGATAGGCCATTGCCTGAGCGGGCATGTTTTGCCGTAAATAACTCCCTTCAACAAGCCTTGCATTCGTTGCTTTCTGTACCGGCCGCATGCCGGGTAGCTGCGACTGTGTGACGGTCTGCGCTGCACGACTGGCAGACGTTGTTTGTTCGGCCTGTTCTGAGCAGGCAGTGAGGAATAACGCACTCGCGCATAAAACCAGACTTAGTCTCATCAATCCCATGATCCCGGTTTCCCTGTTGATTTGATTGAACATCGATAAGCAGGCGGAGTTGTGTCGTGAGAAAGGCCGTAACTAAAAAAATCCTTTCAAGCGGATGACTCCCTTCAACTCGGAATATTTGACACCATCAGTGAAACGAAGACAAGCCGGGAGCCATCAGGCCATGACAGCCAGGCTTTCCAGCTACGGAACCCTATTCGTATTCGGATATTTCTATCAGGTTCTGATCCGGATCCCTGATATACAGCGAGAGTATCGGGCCGCTCGCGCCAGTACGCTTCACCGGGCCTTCGATAATCGTTATCCCACAGTGTCGCAGATGTTGTTCGGCTTCCTCGATGGAGGTCTTCAAAATGAAGCATAGATCAGCACTTCCCGCCGCGACCCGACCGGCTTTGGGCTCAAATTCCTGACCCAGTTGATGCAAATTGATTTTCTGATTGCCATAGCGCAGCGCCACACGATCACCGGCGAAGCTGATCTTTTCCATCCCCAGCACCCTGACATAAAAGGCCAGCGTTGCCTCGATATCCCGCACCGTCAGCACCAGGTGATCCAGATGACTTAATTGCATTGATGCTCTCCGCAGTCTGGTCTGACAATCAGTCTATAACCAGGTAAGCAATACTGTATTGATACCCATGTTCGATCATTGCAGTAACAACAAAGCGATTATCGGCATCACCAGAAAGGCCAGAATTGTCTGAAAAGTGATAATGGATGACATGGTTTCTGTATCACCCCCCAGCTGGCGCGCCAGAATGAACGCCGAGGGTGCCGTCGGTGTCATCAGGGCAATCACCAGTACGCCCGCCGCGATGCCGCCAAGCCCGGTTATATAAATCATCAACGCAACGATCATCGGCTTAAGTGCAAACTGGATGACGGAGGAAATACTGATAGCGCCCAGATGGCCGCGCACCGCTTCCGGTTTCAGCGCTGCACCCACCGCCAGCAGCCCCAGTAACAATGCAGCGCGGCCAATAATCTCCAGAATATCGCCACTGATCCCCGGTAAACCGATTTCGCTCAAACTCAGGAACCAGCCAATCACACAGCTAATAATCAGGGGGTTGGCAATGATCTCCTTTAACACCGGTTTAAGCCCTGTGTTAGCGGATTTCCCCCACACAGCGAAGGCCGAGATACAGAGTAAATTGATCAGCACGATCATGAAGCCCGCCGCGACGGCGCCTAAGGCCAGTCCTTCAGGTCCATAGAACGCCTGGGCCACGGCCAGTGCAATATAGGTATTAAAGCGCACGCCACCCTGAAAAATAGAGGTGAAGCTTGCGCCGGAGACGCTGCCACTGATTCGATGCCAGATAACCAGCACCAGTGCCGCTGTCAGAATCGTTACCACCACGATGAGCAACATCTCAGGCCACGGCGCTCCACTCAAACTCTGCTTCGCCAGCACCCGGATCAGCAGGGCCGGAAAGAGAATAAAGTAGGTCAGTTTTTCGATCCCGGGCCAGGTCTCCTCGGGTAAAAACTTTGCCCGTTTCAGGCCATAGCCAAGCAGAATGAGGAGCAGAATAGGTGCCAGTGCGGTGAAAATATCGCTCATGCTTCAGGGCTCTTATGTGGCGAAATGAAGTTGATTATTAAGCCGTAGCTCTCAGTCTTTACTGACGTGCTGCAGGATTTCATTGGCCAGGCTTTCCATCCGCTCCAGACTGACATCCGCTTTCTGGATGAAGTCCGTGTCATACTGGTCAGGGTTTGCCCAGTGCCGACCCTTGATCTGGCAGCGTTTCGCCAGTTTATTGATACCAAGATCCTGGAGGGAAAAGCCTAACTCGGTCCAGAGCACGGATAGCCGCGATTCAATCGAGTGATCGATCTCGCCCTTATCCTTCAATTGCCGCATATAAACTGCCGTCTCTCTGGAGGCTTTGATCACATCCCTCAACGCCCTGATGGATTGCTGCTTCCTGACCTCACTGGCGCGATCCAGATTGGCCAGCCATGATCGCACATGTTTGAAGATGTCCCAGAGCAGACCTGCGCTGATCTTATCCATGTTTAATGTGTCGGCAATCTAGCCTGTTTTTTCCGGCAGTTTCTCGATGCGCCCAATATCCTCAACCCATCGTGTAAAACCGCCGCTCATGTGACTGATATTCTCCAGCCCCATTTCTTTCAGCGCATAACCAGACAACGCAGAGCGCCAGCCCTTGTTGCAATAAATGATGATCTCACTGGCTGTGCCGAAATAGTCCTTATAATAAGGGCTCTCTGGATCGGCCCAGAATTCCAGCATGCCTCTCGGCACATGTACGGAACCCGCTATTCTCCCTTCTCGCTGTAGCTCCCGAATATCCCGCACATCGACCAGCAGCACCGCTTTGTCCGATAGCCGACCATCAACCTCTGCGGGGGTCAGGCAATTAACCACCTGCTCGGCACGTGCCACCAGCTCTTTAATCCCCATCTTCAGTTTCATACTGTTTCCTCAGAATCTATGCATCAGGTATTCAATGGCTATAGTGTTCCAGTGTTAGGAAATATTCTCCACCGCTGATGGTCTCGTTATCCGTCTTTTCCAGATGCCGCGATTTGACCAACCCAATACCGGGCGCATACCAGTCATCACTTTCTACATTAATAGAGAGTCTACCGATGTAATTTCCAACATCGGCGTTGACGCTGCCACTGCCATTCACCCGAATACAGTTCTGGAATTGCTCACCATTGACCACAACACTGTCGCTTACTGACTCGATGCGATAATTCATCTCGACGGTTTCACGAATTCGAAACAGGGTGTCCTGTGGTGGTCCGGTTTTCTCCAGCACCGAGGTGGTGATGCTGCCCGTCCATTCTGTGCCCTGTTTCAGTGGTAAACCCAATACGGTGGCAAAGGCAACTGGCTGATGCTCAGTGAACTCGGACACGATACTTCTCTGGATACCCGTCTGTGTAATCTGGTAGCGGGATAACAGACCACTACTGGATTCTCGAAAATACACCTGCTGACCCTGCTCCTCACGACGACCCACATTACGCACCACCTGTTTGGCCCGGCGCTCACCGTCCATGGTGTGGAGTCGCATGTCATATTGCCACCAGTGACCCGGGGTCAATGGGTAGTAGTCCGGTGCTGCCTGACCACAGGCAGTTAACATCAGGACCAGACCAGACAGAGAGGCATAAAGGTAGAGCCGTGGATTCATTTCCGTACCCGACATAGTTTCACTGGTTTATGATTCACTGTATGCCACAAAAAATAAACCGCTGCGAATGGGTCAGCCAGGATCCCGATTACATCCGCTATCACGATGAGGAGTGGGGCGTACCTTTACATGATGATCAGAAATTGTTCGAGTTTCTTATTCTGGAAGGCGCACAGGCAGGACTGAGCTGGTTAACTATTCTGCGCAAACGTGAGAATTATCGGCGCGCATTTGACAACTTTGATGCCGGGAAAATAGCACGCTATGGCGACCCGGACATCGAACGTCTACTCAATGATGCGGGCATTGTGCGCAATCGTCTGAAAATTCTCTCTGCGATCCGGAACGCACAGGGTTTTCTCGACATCTGCGAGAGCCATGCAAGCTTTGATCAGTACATATGGCAGTTTACCGAGGGCAAGATCATACAGAACAACTGGCAGAATCTTGCCCAGATTCCTGCCAGTACAGAGGACTCTCTCGCCATGAGCAAGGCCCTGAAGATGCGTGGTTTTAATTTTGTCGGTGAGACGATCTGCTATGCGTTTATGCAGGCAACCGGCATGGTCAACGATCATAGCTGTGATTGTTTTCGGCATAAGGTCTGCCGTCAATTGGCGTCACAGGAGGCCGTGCACAAGTCTCAACACAGGTGATATTTACGCCTTATCATATTGATTTCAAATCATTCTTTTCAAATTTTATTCGTTAACTGGTCAACATTTTTCCAACTGACTGTTACCCGAAAAGACAACTTTATTGCATGCTGTGCGCAATTCTGACAAACAGCAAAGTGATAGCCTTTATGAACTCTCTACCTACATTCAATCGTAGAAAATTTCTGGCCACCTCCCTGGCTGCCGCCGGCGCATTAATGATCCCGGCGCTGGCCCGCGCCGCCAACATTCGTGAGATCAGCGGCGCCGTCTACGTCAATAAACAACTAGCCACAGCAGCGACCATTATTCGCGCCGGCGATCTGGTTAGCACCAGCCATAATGGACGTATCAGTTTCACTCTGGGCGAAGATGCCTATATGTTGAAAGAACAGAGTTCGATGCGGGTGGAGGGCGATGCCCAGGGTTTCATTAACCTGCTACGTCTGTTCACCGGAAAATTTCTCGGTGTCTTTGCTAAAGCGGAAAGACGCAATATCGTTACCTCCACGGCTACTATTGGCATTCGTGGCACGGCCTGTTTTCTTGATGTCGGCACCAAAGAAACCTATTTCTGTACCTGTTATGGCGAAACAGAGTTAGGTACCGATCACGGCAGGGAAACGATTACAGCAACACACCATAACGCACATATATTGCAATTTGATGGCATGCATATGATGTCGATGCAGGCAACGTCGGTGATCGGTCATAGCGATGAAGAACTCCGCCAACTAGAGGCCTATGTGGGTCGTGTCCCGCCGTTTGATCTTAATCCATAAGCCTAAAACAAGCAGAAAGTATGGCTGGATATATCTGATTTCCTGTCGCAAACTGTAATTTATAACTGACAGAGCAGGGCGGGTGACAGGATGCGAATGGTCTACACCTCTCATGATGGCATGATGCTCGGCATCCTCAAGGACGCCCTGTCCGAACGTGGCATTCCATTTCTGGTCAAGAATGAATTCCTGCAGGGCGCGAGCGGAGAATTACCGGCGATGCTTTGCTGGCCTGAGCTCTGGGTTATACAGGACGAGGATTACAGCCCTGCATGTAGACTGCTCACTACGCTGAATCTGAATAGCGATGTGGCACAATCGGATGGCTGGCAATGTGAACGTTGTGGTGAAAGAATAGAAGGGCAGTTTACAGCGTGCTGGCAGTGTGGAACCGGACGCTACGAACCTTTAGAGACACAGACATCATGAATGATAAAGAACCTGTTGGGTATGAAAAAGAATTTACCGAGTCCTTTTTCTGGGCAAAAGTAAAAGGCTTTGCCATCCTGGCCGGCAAGGAAGTGATCGGCAAAGCACTACAGCTGTTCTACGTCTGGCAGGATGACAGCACACCCACCTGGGCCAAATCGGTAATCCTCGGCGCACTTGGTTATTTCATCACCACGCTGGACGCCGTACCAGATATCACGCCCATCGTCGGGTTTACCGATGATCTGGGGGTACTGGCGGCAGCACTGGCAGCAGTAGCCAGTTATGTCACGCCCGAAATCAAACAACAGGCAAAAGACAAGCTCAATGACTGGTTTGGAGAAAAGGAACCAAAAGCCTAGAACGCTTTGATCCTGATGCTGAAAAGCACGCTGCGTTAACTCTGCTCCCACGGTAACCCGCGTTGGCGCCACCCATTCAGGGTGTTTCGCTGTTTGTTCTGATCCAGATCGCCCTCAAAGCCCTCCTGCATGTTAAACAAATGTTTAAACTGCGCCTGACTCAGAGCCTCTGCCGCATCCAGCGAGCGCTTGCCGCTACGGCACATGGTAATGATGCGGATATCATCATGCAGCGATAATTCACTCAGCCTGTCGCGCACCTGGGCAACAAAATTCGGATTCACTTCCCATCCGGGGGCTTCCTGCCAGGGGATAAGAATGGCATTCGGCGGATGCCCGACAAAACCGTACTCCATTGTCGTACGGACATCCAAGAGGATCGTGTTACCTTCAGCCAGCATCTCTGCCGCCTGAACGGGATTAATATTTTTTACCATTTTCTACTCACTCCGTAACGCGACACATGACAGCCCTGTAATGATAACATGTGCGACTTTTAACAATCACAGTGACTAACCAGCATGAGCAAGAAAAAGACCATGGCCGAACTGGCCGATCGTCATGTTCTGTATCAACAATCTGTGCAATGCGTTGAAGCCGAAATCGATTTTGTTGATGAAACGTTTCGTGAATTGCGCGGACGCAATGCAAGCAGTTTGCGTGAAGATTTCTGTGGCACTGCTAACACCTCCTGTGAATGGATTCGTCGACGCAAGAATAATACCGCCATCGGTGTCGACCTGGATCAGGAAGTCCTGTCATGGGGTCAGCAACACAACATCGGCAGTATGGGTAAAAAATCTGCCGCCCGCATCCAGCTACTGCAGGAAGACGTATTAAAGGTTAACACCGATCCCGTAGAGATGATTCTTGCGATGAACTTCAGTTACTGGTTGTTCATGGATCGTAAAACCATGAAAAAATACTTTCGCCGGGTTCGAGATTCACTCACCGATGATGGCATTTTCTTTCTCGATGCCTATGGCGGTTATGACTCATTTAAAGTCTTACGCGAAAAAACCGAATACGACGACTTCACCTATACCTGGCATCAGGCCTCCTATAACCCCATCAATGGTCGTATGCAGTGTTATATCCATTTCAAATTTCCAGATGGCTCTCGACTGAATCGTGCCTACAGTTATGTCTGGCGACTCTGGACCGTACCAGAATTACTCGAACTACTGGAAGAAGCCGGCTTTGAAAAACCAACGGTTTATCTACAGGGCTTTGATGAAGAGACGGGAGAAGGCGATGGGGTGTTTCTGCCAACCGATGTCGGCGATGCCGAAGCGGGCTGGATCGCCTACATCGTAGCAGCGAAATAATCCCTGCAATATATAAGGGCGATTAAATAAAACTGGATATTCTCAATATTATGTCGTTAAACCGTTTAATACTCGCTCAAGTCTGGTCTAGAATGAGCGGGTAGGATAAAAAAACCAAACACATTCTGTTAGGAGGATGTTTAAACAATGAAAAAAAATATTATGGCCCTGATGGGTCTCGCACTGCTACTCAGCGGCTGTGCCAGCACCAATGACCGCATGGAAAACCCGGTTTGTACCTTGATAGGTGGTGTCGCTGGTTCCGCTGGTGCTGCAGCCGTCGCTTCCGCCGCCACCGGTGGTGGTGCTGTTGCTGGTGCGATGCTAGGCACGCTGCTGTGTGCTGACGATGCAGCACCAGCCCCAGCCCCGATGGTTGAAGAAACCGTGCTCGACTCCGATGGTGATGGCGTACCTGATTTTCGTGACTGGTGTGCAGGCACTCCCGCAGGTGTAACCGTTGACGGTGATGGCTGCCCGGTAGACAACGATCTTGATGGTGTCCCTGATTACCTGGATCAATGTCCGAATACCACGGCCAATACCCCGGTCGATGAAATCGGCTGTCCAATTGCCGGTGAAACCCTGCTGACTCTGGTTGGGGTCAACTTCAAAACGGGTTCTGCAAAATTAACCACCGGTTCTCAGGACATTCTTGAACAGGCCGTCGCGGTACTGAATGACAACTCTGCTGTATCCGTCATCGTTGAGGGCCATACAGACAGCAGGGGTTCTGAAACCTTCAATCAGGGCCTGTCGGAACGCCGTGCCCAGTCAGTAGCGAATTACCTGATTTCAAAAGGTATTGATGCCAGTCGACTGACTGCACGTGGTTATGGTGAATCACGGCCTGTAGCCAGTAACGATAGCAAAGATGGTCGCTGGAAAAACCGTCGCGTGGAACTGGTTGTTGATTAAACCCTTTCCTCTGTAACAGAAAAGGCCCTCGTTGAGGGCCTTTTTTTTGACTGCAGCCGATTCGATTGCGTCAGGTTTATGTAAAACACTCAGGAAGCATTCTCATGTTTCTCTATATCTAATGCACTCAATCCCGCTTCTGCAAGACGACTACGCCAGCGCTTCATGGCCTTGTCATAGTAAACAAAAATACAATTCTCGCAGTTCCTTTCGCAACATTCAGCGATATCCGGTTTTACCGGTTTTGGCGGTAATACCTCAGACATGCCGGCCTAAACTCGGTACTACTTTAACCATCCCTGCAGGGCGTCAATGATCTTCTCCGCCTGGTCTGCACTGGAAATATTGAACTTTGATTTCTGTTGATAGGCGCCATTACGTTTCTGATAGCGTCGGATGGTGAATTTATCCGCCCCATAGACCTCTTTGCTGCGATCCCAGTCCTGATAGCGAAAAATCAGGGTGGCCCAGGCACCTTTGGTCAAAATCTTCTTATCCAGTTCCTTCACCGTAGTAACACCGTCTTCCGTATATTCGACGGTTAATTCATCGACAGTTTCAGCCATTCAAACATCCTCTTTTTTTACGTAAATGTCATGTCTTCGTCGCAGCCTGCAATCTCTTATACGAAGCCAATAGCCCGCCCGGGCTCGGGGATTGTAAGCCCTGAACCCGGAACTGGATAGTAGTCGTTAGTTAAAATTCACCCCAACAGTGCCCATTTCCCAGACCGGATACTTGTGCATAACTGATTCGAATTGCTTTGATTGTTCAAGTCTGAACATCCATTCACGCAGCTGACTGTAGCGGCAGGCTTGAAACCATCTGAGGTCAGAGTGCGCAAACTGGCGGATAAAAGGAAACAATGCGATATCTGCCAGACTGAGGCGTTCAGAACTCACAAAGGGCTGCTTCTGTAAGCGTTGCTCAAGCTCGTCCAGCCAGACTTCTGCTGCGGCCAGATAATCGCTCCTCGGCTGGGCTGGATGGCGCGTATAGTACTTATAGCGATCCAGTTGAGGCTTGAAATCCTCATCGTTACGCCAGACCAAATAGCGCAGATCCTCCAGATCTATTTCCAGTAGATCCTCTGGATCATGCTGACTCAATGCCCACAGCATGACTTCGAAACTCTCATCAATCACCCTTCCATCAGGCAGTTTGAGCACGGGTACGGTGCCTTTACTCGACAGAAGAAGCATTTCAGCGGGTTTTCTGGCCAGCAATACCTCGCGCAACTCACAGCAAATACCGGCACTGCATAATGCCAGTCGGGCACGAATGGCATAGGGACAACGGCGGAAACTATAGAGAATGGGCAGGGGGCTCATAGGGTTATATGTTCGAAACAGACGTTTATTCTAGTTTTTACGGGCTAAACACACCAGTTCCGCTTTTATTACCTCTTTGCCTGCGTATAATGGCGCACCTTTTACCCTCGGAGCAGGACCTTGATCGAAAAGCTGCGAAATATCGCCATTATTGCCCATGTTGACCACGGCAAAACCACCCTTGTGGACTGTCTTCTACAGCAGTCAGGCACCCTCGGTGATCGCGCCGCCAAACCAGAGCGCGTGATGGATAGTAATGACATTGAAAAAGAACGTGGCATTACCATTCTAGCCAAGAACACAGCCATTGAATGGGGCGATTACCATATCAATATCGTCGATACCCCGGGACATGCCGACTTTGGCGGCGAAGTGGAACGCATCATGTCGATGGTTGATTCCGTATTACTGCTGGTCGATGCGGTAGATGGCCCGATGCCTCAGACCCGCTTCGTGACCCAGAAGGCCTTTGCCCAGGGGCTCAAGCCGGTGGTGGTGATCAATAAAATTGACCGTCCTGGCAGTCGTCCAGACTGGGTGCTGGATCAGACCTTTGAATTGTTTGATCGCCTCGGAGCGACCGATGAGCAACTGGATTTCCCGGTCATTTACACCTCAGCCATCGGTGGTTACGCAGGACTTGATTCCGAGAATATCGATACAGATGGCGACATGACTGCGCTATTTGAGAGCGTTATCAAGCATGTTCCACCACCTGCCGTGAATCAGGAAGGCCCCTTCCAGATGCAGATAAGCTCACTGGACTATTCCAGCTATGTGGGCGCTATCGGTATTGGTCGTGTGGCACGTGGCAGCGTCAAACCGAATACCGGCATTACTCTGATCGACAGGGACGGAAAATCCCGTCAGGCACGTATTCTACAGGTGCTGGGGTTTGATGGCCTGGACCGCGTAGAGATGGAATCCGCCTCTGCCGGCGACATCATCTGTATCACCGGCATTGAAGGTATCCGTATCTCGGACACCCTGTGTGATCCTCTCAATGTAGAGGCACTGCCGCCCTTGACCGTAGACGAACCCACCGTGAGCATGACCTTCCGCGTCAACGACTCACCCTTCGCCGGTAAAGAAGGTAAGTACGTCACCAGTCGCCAGATCCGTGAACGTCTGGATCGCGAACTGATTCATAACGTCGCCCTGCGCGTGGAAGAAACCGGTGACGCGAATAGTTTTCTGGTCTCTGGTCGTGGTGAACTGCATCTCTCCGTACTGATCGAGAATATGCGCCGCGAAGGTTTCGAGTTATGTGTAGGTCGTCCGAAGGTTATCCTGCGCGAGGAAAACGGCGTGAAAATGGAACCGTATGAACAGCTGACCGTCGACGTGGAAGAGGCCCATCAGGGTGCGGTGATGGAAAAGCTCGGTGATCGTAAGGGTGAATTATCCGACATGCAGACCGATGGTAAGGGTAGGGTACGTGTTGAATTTTCAATTCCGGCACGCGGTCTGATTGGCTTCCGCACCGAATTTCTTACCGCCACCTCCGGCACCGGCCTGTTGTATCACACCTTTGATAAATACGGCCCGATGAAACCTGGCACCATCGGTCAACGTAATAATGGCGTTCTGATCTCCATGGTTCAGGGCAAAAGTGCTGGTTATGCGCTGTTTAATCTGCAGGAACGTGGCCGCCTGTTCATTGGCCACGGTGATGAGGTCTATGAAGGTAGTGTGATCGGCATTCACTCGCGCAGTAACGATCTGGTGGTCAACCCACTGAAGGGTAAACAACTGACCAACGTGCGTGCCTCTGGTACGGATGAAAACATCAACCTGTCTCCACCCATCCGTTTCGATCTGGAACAGGCGCTGGAATTCATCGATGACGATGAACTGGTCGAAGTCACACCAAAATCCCTGCGCCTGCGCAAGATCCTGCTGAAAGAACACGAACGCAAGAGTGCTTCACGCGTTAAGGAAGCATGATCGGACTACTACAACGCGTCTCACAGGCATCGGTTGTAGTAGAAAATAGTACCGTAGCCAGCATCGATCAGGGCCTCCTGGTCCTGATCGGTGTTGAGCGTGATGACAGCGAGGCACAGGCCGATCGCCTGCTGCAAAAGCTGCTGGGCTATCGCGTATTCGCTGATACAGACGGCAAGATGAATCTCAGTCTGCGCGATATTCAGGGCGATCTATTACTGGTTCCACAATTCACACTCCCTGCAGATACCCAAAAGGGCACCCGGCCCGGTTTCAGCAGCGCTGCCAACCCGGAGCTGGGTAAACAACTCTTCCACTATCTACTGGAAATCGGGCAACGTGAATATACAAAGGTACAATCCGGCGTGTTCGGTGCCGATATGCAGGTCAGTCTGACCAACGACGGTCCAGTCACCTTCTGGCTGCAAACCCGTTAATAACGAACAATTCTCATCACAGCTTGTCTCAGCCGCAAGTAAGTCAGAAACGCTATACTCTATTCAGAAACCCTACCCGAGACACACAGAATCATGGCTGAACTCTCCCGATACCCACTGCTGCTGTTATTGCCACTGTTTCTACTAACGGCCTGTACCGAAAAACTCACCCCCCAGCAGGTTGCTGAGCAATTCTGGCTGGCGGTAGAAAAGCACGATGTGCAGCGAATCCAGAAACTCACCGCCAAAGGCACTATATCCAGTGGTGACATCTCCCGACATCTACTTCCGATTCGCAATGTCAGCTTTGCAAAAACCATCATTGATGGTGAGCAAGCAGAGGTAGAAACCGAAGTGGAGGTGATGAGTGACAAGCCCCTGCGTGTTCCTCTCAAAACCCTGCTGGTTCAACAGGATGACATCTGGCTGGTGGACTACAACAGCACCGTGGCAGCGGTTCGGGTCGAGAGTTCACTGGCCAAATTACTGGATAAACTGCGTATCTTTAGTGATGAGGTTAAGGATCAGGTAAATGATTCAATCCATCAGTTCGAGCAGAAGGTACCGGAAATAGAGCGCAAGCTTGAAGAGGCGGAAGGCATGCTGAAAGAAAAGATCCCGGAGATACGTGAACAGGTTGAAGAGTTTACCCGCCAGCTGGAAGAGCTGTTAAAACGCCCGTCCCGCAGTGAACCTGACACGCGCGAAGCGATTTAATGATTATTCCAGTCAGGGCTTATTAGTCCAGACCCGTCTGGTTTTCATCCAGGCTCTGCATCGCCAGTCTTTCGATGTTGATCACTGTTGCGAGGGCGATTTCCCTGAGTTTTTTTTCCAGCATATAGGGCCCAATCATCGGCGGAATCATAAAAGCAGGTTCCACATCTGTCTGCATAATTATGCTGGTCATTTCTCCCTCGGCCTGAATAGTCCAGCTAAAGTTCCCCGATTTAAAGTCGCTTTTCTCACCCGCAATGCGGGCCTTGAGGACACCGTTTTGCATCGGTTCGAAAAGTTGATCGTGTAACACCTCATAGCAGAAAAACAGCACGCAACTCTCGGTGATCAAATGCACCAGGGTTTGTTGCGTCTCATCGATCTGTTCCACTTCACTCTGTTTCAGGTAGGGGTTTATCGTATCCAGTCGGCCGTAATCAGTAATAATTTCAGCGACGCGCTGTATCGGGGCTGTCAGTACTGCGTGCAGGTAGAGACGATAGTGCCCATCTTCATGTTTCACCTCGACCTTGTGTAATTCCGCCGCCGTTAAGAGTGGTGAAATAATCAGACAAAGCAGTGTCAGGATAAAAACCCGCATCACTGATTACGCTCCAGCAGAGACTCAAACAGGTATGCATCGTCAAAATGGCGTCGACCAACAAAGGCCGTCGCATGATGTCCCGCCTGACGCATCGCACCCGCACTGGGTATGCCCATGGGCCAGAATAGAAAACGCTCCAGTCGCTCACTACCGGCCACCAGACCCTGCTGGTCATACAGGCTACGGTGCTGAACACCCGCCCACGGCAGGTTGCGCAGACCATCGGCGCTGCGCAGTGAATAGAGGTGATCGGGCCCAGGGTCCCCGGCTTGTGGATACACCGCTTCGATATAGTGGCTGCCACTACTAATCCGCAGCACCAGTGGAAGCTCGGCATGGCTAAAATGTCTATGGGTGGGGAAAAAAGCCGGTTCTGTCAGTCCCGTTTCTTCGGGTAAAACCGTCACATCGGGTCCGGCAAAGAACAGGTGATAACAGCCACAATTATGCATCGTATCGAACACCAGTGGTTCACCATTGGGAAGCAGGGTTACGCGCCAGGTGATCCCATCCAGTTTTCCGGCCAGCAGATCCAGGCCAGAGGTGGCGGTGCGTGCAGGGAACCAGATCAGATAATTTAACTGCAGCAGAACCTGTTGCTGAAAACGCGTATGAGACACATATTGATAAACCATCGGCTGCTGTGTGTCGACCTCTATCTGTGCACCCTCGCTCAACATGGGTACGCCAATACGATCGTCATCACTCACCGTATCGATCTCATAAATTGGTGCATAGGTCGACATGAGTGAAGCGAGTTGTGCCTCTGTCGGCACTGGGATCTGTAATGGGTTCATCGCAGATGTGCGCAGAATATCCTGCACCTCCGACTTCAGTAGACGTTTCGTCTGACCTGTCGTATAGCGCTGCAGGTGACCTGAAACGGGCATCTGCGTCAGACTCAGTGCAAAGCGACGCCGGGTCTCTTCATGCCAGTCAGAAATACCCTTGCGAAAGACCAGTGCCGACAGGGGATAAACACCGAGAATTCGTTTGATCATGCTGTAATTATCTTCAACCACAGCGGCTTTTCGCAGTGCCTGTTGTTCAGCCTCGGTGCTAAAGTTCTGCTGCCGGTCCTGATCCGCACACTCATTCAATACCTGCGTGAAAGTCGTCACCCTGGCTGTCACCGCCTGTGCCTGCTCCCACAGTGACTGCTGTACCGCTGCACTGAGATTGGCATATTCAATCGCCCAGCCCTGAATCCCCAGATCCTGCATGGCATCCAGCCATTGCTGTAGAGTCTTCCCACGCACCTCATCACGGAAACTGGAAAGCAATCGGTTAACCCGCAGATAAGGCGCGACAGACAGACGCCGATCCTGTGCATCCTGAACACCCTGTTCGACAACTGCATTATCCAGCGCATTAAACAGTTCATCGCACTGGCTACGGGCTGAATCAGGATCGGGAAGAACACCCAGTTGTGCACAACCCGTTAGATACGCAAACAACAGGCACATCAGTGTCGTTCTTGCTAACACTTGCATACGACCCTTGTAATACATAAATTCAGGCATCTCGCGGCGAATGAAACGGCTTAACACTTGGACAACGCTTCCCATCGTTCCCTATTATTACCGACAGAATGAAACTGATCGACTCACATGTCCATCTGGATGATACACGCCTGAACGAAGACTTCGCTGCGGTGCTCGAACGAGCCACCCGTGTTGGCATTAGTGACATGATAGTACCTGCCGTGCATCGACGGCAGTGGTCACCCCTGAAACAGATCTGTCAGGCCAATCCACAGGCCTGGCCAGCCTACGGCTTGCACCCGTATTTCATCGCACAACATCAGGTTGAAGATCTAAATCTGCTAAAAAACTGGCTGACGACTGAAAAACCTGTCGCCGTCGGTGAATGTGGGCTGGATTATCATCGCAGGGAGCTGGATAAACATCGGCAGATTGACTTCTACCAGGCACAGCTCGCTATCGCCCGCGAATTTGATCTGCCGATCATCATCCACGCCACCCATGCCGTTGAAGATGTAACGCATTACATACGCCAGTCAGGGCACCATAAAGGAATGATCCACAGCTTCAACGGTAGCCTGCAACAGGCGCAAAAGCTGATCGACCTCGGTTACCTGCTGGGGTTTGGGGGTGCAGCCACCTATCCGCGAGCGACGCGTATTCGTGCCCTCGTTTCACAATTACCCCTGGATGCCCTGTTGCTGGAAACAGATGCGCCGGATCAGCCCCCTCTGTCACATCATGGAGAGCGAAATGAACCGTCTTATCTCGTTGATGTCCTAAACAGCGTGGTTGAGTGCCGAACTGAGTCCAGAGAGATTATCGCTGCAGCCACGGCAAGCAATGCACAACGACTTTTTAACTTATACTGATTCAGTGTCGGCGATGACTGCTGAACCAGAAGAGAGTAAGACTACAATGAAAAACACACTCGCCCTCGCCCTCATCACAAACCTGATGTTTTTTTCAGCCAATGTATTCGCCGATAAGGCATATCTGGCAGGCGGCTGCTTCTGGTGTATGGAAGCGGATTTCGAGAAACTTGAAGGTGTTACCGACGTCATCTCCGGTTTCACCGGAGGCACTCTGGAAAACCCCACCTACAATGGTAATCACGAGGGGCACTACGAGGCGGTCGAAATAACCTATGACCCGGAAGTCGTCAGTTATAAAGAAATCCTTACTCATTTCTGGACACATATCGATCCCTTTGATGACCGCGGACAGTTCTGTGATAAAGGCCCTAGTTATCTCAGTGCGATTTTCGTCAGTAACGAAACGGAAAGAAAGCTGGCAGAAGAATCGAAGGCATTGGTGGTAAAACGTTTCCCGGATCAGAAAGTCGTCACTCCAATTCTAGACACCGCTACCTTCTACCCCATTCAGGGCGAGGAAAGTTACCATCAGGATTATTACAAAACGAACCCGGTGCGGTATCAATACTATCGCTGGAGTTGTGGACGTGATCAGCGACTGGAAGCCATCTGGGGTGAGAAGTAACAATAATTATTCTGTGCCATTCGATTCCTGCACATTTTTTGCCAGAGCCATATGCATCCTGCGATGGAGAATACCTGCTTCTTCAAACACCCGACCCTCGGGCCTGAACCCGTGTTTTGCATAGAAACCAAGCGCCTCTAACTGGCTGTTAAGAAACACCTCTTTCATCTCCATCAATCGTGCAATAGACAGGAGGCGCAGCAACAATTTGCTGCCAACCCCCAGATTCCGATGAGGTTTCAGAACCGCCATGCGCCCGATCTGTCCCGTGTCTAAAAGACGAGATGTTCCGATAAATTCTTCACCCTGTCTGGCTAGCAGGTGTACACAGCTTTCGTCGACTGTCTCCCATTCCATCTCTGGCGGAACATGCTGTTCTTCAATAAATACCATGGTTCGTATCTGTCGCAGGGCAGCCTCCATCTCTGACCATTGCACCTGAAGAATTTCTACATTATTCATCGAAGAATAGACAGCCTTCGCTGTACAGCCGGTGCAGGAGTTTTATTACACAGGCATCATCTGTGAGTTCCATAATTGCAGCATAATCAAGATAGTGATTGGCACAGAGATAGCTGATCAATTCCCGTTGCTCATACGCCAGTGACAGCTGATTACCTGCGTAGAAAAAACTGATGGTTTCATCTTCTTCTATATACGACATGCGAATATTACCCGAGCGATTCAGGTGTCCATCCTGTTCAAACTGCTGCTGGAATTCCTCTTCCGATATATCTTCGGCCTGATACTCTCCACAATCAGCGGGATTCTCGGTAATGAATCTTCCAAACCAGTTGGAAAAAGCCGCGTCATCCGAGATCGCCGACAGCAGCAGTCGCCGTACATCCCTTATCTGTTTAGCGGTAATCTCCCCGATGGATTCCTGTAATTCCAGATCAGGGTCGGTGTAATAACGCGGTTTGGCAAACTCATTACAGTGATGGGTATAGGCGCTGAGTAATTCTTTCTGTGACGGTGCGCGAAAGCCGATAGAAATTGTCATACAATCTTCAAGCGCAACACCATGATGCGCGACACCGGGAGGCAGGTAGAGCATATCGCCGGGCTCCAGTATCCAGTCCTGTTCGGCTTCAAACTCGGCAAGAATTCTCAGTTCCGGCCCCGCAATGAAATCGTCTTCGCTATAGCTGTCCTGGTTGATCTGCCAGTGGCGTCTGCCATAGCTTTGCAACAGAAACACATCGTAGCTGTCCAGATGTGGTCCGACACTTCCCTGTTCCGAGGCAAAGCTGATCATCACATCATCCACGCGCCAGTTCGGTATAAAGTCGAACTCGTCGAGTAGACAGGTGATCTCCGGCACATAATGATCGACGGCCTGTACCAGCAGGGTCCAGTGAGTTTCCGGCAGACGCGTAAAATCATCATCACTGAACGGCCCGTGCCGTAATTCCCAGGGACCATCTTCACCCTGTTCCAGTACCAGGCGCGACTGTATGTAGTCTTCGCAGGCCAGGCCTGCGAGTTCGTCCGGACTTATCGGACTCTCATAATCAGCAAACGCCTGCCTGATGAGTAATGGCTTCTTTTGCCAGTACTCGTTTAAGAATGCCTGTCGTGTGATACCGCCGAGAATTTTCATTGCTTGATTTTGGTGTTGATAGAGGCGATTAAAAAAATCACCAGGCTACAGACCTAACTCCGTTAAGCCGGGATGATCCGACGGTCTTGGACCGCTCGGCCAGAGGAATTTACGTTCATCTTCTGTAATGCGTCGATCGTTGATGCTCGCATGCCGTGCGCGCATTAATCCGTTCTCATCAAACTCCCAGTTTTCATTGCCATAGGAGCGGTACCAGTTACCCGAGTCGTCATGCCATTCATAGGCAAATCGTACGGCGATGCGGTTGCCATCGTGCGCCCAGATTTCCTTGATCAGGCGATAGTCTTCTTCCCTGTCCCACTTCCGCTTTAGAAAATCAATAATCGCCGCGCGGCCCTGAAATATCTCGGCCCGATTGCGCCAGCTTGAGTCTACGCTATAGGCGAGAGCAATTGCCTCTGGATTTTTACCATTCCAGGCGTCTTCCGCCTTACGCACTTTCAGTACGGCGTCTTCGTAACTGAAGGGTGGCAGTGGTGGTCGTGGTGAGTCTGTCATTTTTCTTCTCCCGGGCAGGGTTGATTGGCCCAATACGCCAGATAGCTTATGAAGAATAGCAGTAAATATATTTTACTCGAAGGAATAGCGCCATAAGACCATTACCTTGCGGGCTTCCGATCAAAAGCGAATCATTGTCTATACTGTATGACACGCCGTTGAAGGATAAAAAGACTCGCTGACTGCTTTACTTGCGAGTTTGAGTTATCGATTAATTTTCGCAACATTAATCATCAGGGAGGCGACATGCGCAAACATCATAGACTATGTTTCATCCATCTACTCCTGCTCGCTTTACTCACGGGCTGTTCACCCACGGTAACAATCGATCCGATTAGCGCAACAGAAGGGCAGGCGATTCCCGTCTCGCTACAGATTGATAAAAACAATACCACGCTATATCTCTCTCAAAGCCATATGGACAGCCGTCAGACCTGGCCCATCAGTTCCTCATTCATCAATGAGAGCGGCATTACGGCAGAGGGCGGAAACACCTACAGCGGGCAACTCGCGGCAAAATCCTATGGTCAATACATCGCCAAAGCCAGCATCAAACACAATGGCCTAATCTATGGCGCTGCAGGTGGCACAATAACCAGCAAATCCGCAAACTTCAGGGTCGAGCCCGTCTTTCCGAACGGCTGTTTTAGCTTCCCCGCGGATACCGATGGGATTCAGCTCGTTAGCGTTTACATCACAGCGAGTGGCAACCTGCCAGCGATCGACCTTGCCGATAGCTGTGCGACATTGACTCATAATGCAGGCAGTGACTGGCCCTGGGTTCCCGATGTGATCAATCCACCCAGTGCCGGTGGAACATTGAGTCTTTCCGTTAACCCTACCTGCCTGGCGAACTACGGCGGGCGTCAGTGGGGCGTCTTTTTGAAGACGGAACCTCTACTCGAGAATGAGGGCTGGGCCGATGCTATCGGTGTGAAATACCACGTGAGAAATAATATTCAGATAATCACTCGTCCAGTCGTAAGCCTGTATGAATCCGGCAACTACGTTACTAATACTCAACCAGGCTTTAGTACCCTGGACCTGGATAACGGCTTCCGCTGGCATGATGTCGAGTTTAGTATTTCCGCATCCGATCTGGAAAATAGACAGATCGGCCTGGTGCAACTGGGGCTGTTCGCGAATGTGTATGATTCTGGTGGTTCCCCAGAGGTGGCAACCTTCATTGATGCCATCTGCCCGATACTGCCGTAAGCAGCCAGGCGACGAATCAATACAGAAACATGACCACTTTGATGCGCGATTATGCGTTTAGAGAGGGGAGAAAATAATCGTCCCATCGCTGGTCAAGTTTCTGTATTGCCAGGTCCAGAGATATCGCAGAGAATTTCTCTTCTGATTCATCGACCAGCCCAAACTCACGTAATTTATTCAGGGCGTCATCGATTTCAAAATCAACCGCACAGTCCCATTTGTTTGCGAGCCAGTCTTCAATTCTCTGATCCAGTTCTTGGATCGACAGGGGCTGTTCACTGACCAGCAAAAAATAATAGGCCAGTATCGCCTCCTTACATTCCTCTTCTTCCGCATCATTGGCGAGACGATGAAAAACACCCGCGTTATTATCTAGGTTCTTAAAATACAGATTCTGTGTCAGCGTCTGCATAAAACGCAACTTGCGATTCTTGAAGTTACTGAACTGTTTCCATAGATAACCTCCCAAAGCTGCAAACCCGGCAAACAACGCCAGCAGCGCCGTTTTATCCAACGCTACCGGTTCACTACTCATGCCAAGCCAGAAACCAACCAGTGAAGCGAGCAATAATAACGAGGTGCCAAGCTTGGTGCTAAGCACCAGGCCACCACTGATTACGGCCGGAACACCTATAAGTAATTTATCCTGAGTACGCATACGTACCTGTGTATTGGGAAATAACATTTCCAGATCGGCCTTTGGTACGTTCTGAAACAGTCGCAATAGCGTCGAACCGGGGCGGCAGGTAGCTGAAGTTATTACTCGTGTTGCGTCATCCTGTTTGAAGCGGATATACACCACAACACGCTCATAATTAATGAACTCTATGGTTTTCGAGAACAGGCCGAAACAACTTTTTATTGTTTCCGTCTGCACTGATTCACCACGGGAAAAAATCAGGGCCTCTGAAAAATCATCAAAATCCACATGCAGTCGAATCTTAAACAGAGAGGACTCTTTCAGCGCCTGATTTAGTTCGGCCTCGGAAACCCGCTCATAATTGGCCTTGTTCAATAACTCACCAAGAAGCCGGGTAAAATCCTCTTTGCTTTGCGGTGTGTCGATACCGCAACTGCGAGTATCAGAATCCGGATCAATCGGTGCATAGGTATCTTTCAGGGCTTCAATGATGCGATGAAACTCAAAATGGAAGATGCTATCCAGTATGCCGTGTACTTGACGAAACCTTTCTTCCTGTCCGCATAAACGTCCCTCCTGCAGACACATTTCTACGATATCGTGTTTCCGATAGGGGATGAACCTGAATCTTTTATTCGCCGTTTGCTGCATGATTAACGCTGTATCAGAAGGGTGATGATGTGATTGGAAACATCCACCTGAAAGGCATTCTCTGCAATAGCTGATCAGCTTGTCAAATAAGTTCGCGTCCGCCCGATACGGGCGGACGACTGATCACCCTCAAAATAACCTGAGTGTCGCCTATTTACCCGTCCATTTAATCTTGTACAGATCACGACGACGATCCAGGTAATTTCTGACTGAGCCTTCATTCTGTAATTTGTTTAGCTTATCCAGATCAAGATCTACAATCAGGGTCATCTCTGTGTTGGGTGTGGTCTCCGCCATGATCGAATCATGTGGAAAAGCAAAGTCCGAAGGCGAGAATACCGCTGACTGCGCATACTGGATATCCGCACCATCGACCTTGGGCAGGTTGCCAACACTACCTGCTATTGCCACATAACACTCATTTTCAATCGCACGGGCGTGTGCGCAACAACGTACCCGCAGGTATCCGTTTTTGGTGTCTGTCCAGAACGGCACGAATAATATCTGCATGCCTTCTTCAGACTGTAAACGTGCCAGCTCTGGAAACTCTACGTCGTAACAGATCAAGACGCCTATCTTACCGAAGTCAGTATCAAACACCTTCAGGCTATCTCCACCCTGCATAATCCAGGATCGTTTCTCGTGAGGTGTCGGATGCAGTTTGTATTGTGAATCAATCGTGCCATTACGATGACAGAGATACGCAACATTGTAGAGAACTTCACTTTCTATCACAGGCATCGAACCCGCGACAATATTAATGTTGTATGAGACGGCCAGTTTTGAAATGGCCTCAACGATCTCCTCGGTATATTCCGACAGCGCCTTGATTGAGGCAATCGAGGTTGCGTGATTTTCAATGCCCATCAATGGTGCATTAAAAAATTCTGGAAACAGGGCAAGGTCACACTGGTAGTCGGACAGGGCATCGACAAAATATTCGACCTGCTGAATCAGCTCTTCGACAGAAGTCATGGTACGCATTTGCCACTGAACACAACCGATTCGCGCACTGCTGCGAGGAGCGCCAATCAGTGGTATTTTTGTCGGATCATAGTAGAGGTTGTGCCATTGAAGCAGGGTTGCATAACCACGAGATTCCCGGTCTTCCGGTAGATAGGCGTTCAATACCCGTTTGACTTCAAAGTCATTGGATAATTGAAAGGTCAGGATCGGGTCATAAATCTCTTTCTTTTTAACCCGCTCAATATATTCCTGCGGCGTCATCTCAGAGGAATGGTTTTTATAATTAGGAATACGTCCACCCGCAACGATGGACTTGAGATTCAGGTTTTTGCAGAGTTCTCGACGGGCCTCATAGAGACGTCTTCCAAGACGCATATCCCGGTAGTCGGGTGAGACGAACACATCGACACCATAGAGTACATCACCGGTTGGATCATGGGTCGTAAGATAGGCATCGCCGGTTATCTCATCATAGGTATGCTGATCGCCAAACTTGTCATAGTCAACGATCACCGCCAACGCTGCGGCCACCACCTTACCGTGATCATCTATGCAGATCTGACCTTCGGGGAATACCGCGAGTTGAGCGGTAAATTTCTTCAGAGGCCAGGCGCCTCCAAAACCCGAATAGACCTGATCCATGATCTCCTTGATGTCAGCATAATCTTCGAGGCGCAGATGTCGCAATTCCAGTTTATGTTCTGGCTCTTCTATGATGTTGTTATCATTCACAATAATTTAATACCTGCAAAGTAGGCGGTTGATTTTCGCCTACTGTATGTGAGAGCTGCGAGCTCCACAATGGATTTAAGGTCTAGTTGTGGACCCGCGTATGAGCACTTAATAAGAAATGTTTAAACGCCTGTAGATGGCGGACATCAACCAGAGTGGGCCAATCAACAGGAACTGTATGTCCCTGAGAAATGAGGGTCTTTTTTTCTCGATATAATGGCCGATGAATTGGCCTGCCCAGGCCACTACAAACAGGACAAGGTATAGCGCCAGTCCAGACTTGCCTGTCATATCCAGCCATGCGAGCAAAAGGTACAACAGCAGACTGAACAGCAACATTCCAATAGCCAGGCGCCAGCAAAGTAACAGGTAATAAACCATACAGACAATCAACAACAGACTCGCAGCATTGACCTGCAGAAAATAGAAGTGCAACTCTGGCAACGGCACCAGCCACAACATGCCCAGTAAACTGAAGACGATGACGGGCACACACAGCCAGTGAAGAATTTTGTTCTGCCGATTCTGATGGCTGTCATTATATTCATCCAGCAACTCGTGCACGGGTTTCATTCAGACCAGCCCCGGTTCGCAGCTAACGTATGGCATGCATACACCCCTGTTGTAAGGTGATCGAATTAATCTTTTCGTGCCCTAATGTATAGCAGTTTTTACAAACATCTGCGCCATATGTCCGGGCTACATATTTCATTGGCATTCGATTTTTGCGGGCAGACTATAACGAGTGATAAGCGTGGTGGTGAATTACTCAAAAACACTTAAGGAAAAGCTCTTCTGAATATATATCAGATACGACAAGGTTATCGTATAAGTAAACTATCGAGTGACTGATAATTCTTACTGGGCTGCAGAGTATGCTTTATATATTCATCCCTGTTCCAGTAGATGAGAAAGGCCTGTTTATCTGGCTGTGAGGCAATGATGCGATAATCATTGTCATGAATCTGAATAGCACAATTATTTTCCAGTGCGATCGAAACACCCCTGGTATTTTTCATCATTTGCTTTAATGCGGGCTGCCTGTGTGCCTCGGCATCATAATGGG
>JBFIID010000003.1:0-28570 GCA_041601415.1 Gammaproteobacteria bacterium | reverse complement strand
CGCCTCCAGTGGTAGTCGCCTGTATCGACGCTGGTGATGATGCGAGACATCGTGTTCGCTCCACAATGAGGGAAAGGCAGGAACCGTCAAAACCAGATGACCACCGGGTTTGAGTAGTCGATGCAAAGACGATAGAACCTCTCGGTCATCACTTATATGTTCAATCACATCAAATGCAGCAATCAGATCAAACGACTCACTGGAATACGGTATGGACTCAGGCAAAGCGCCTGTATCTGGTAGTACATGGTAACGCTCCTGGCAAAGCTTTCGTGCTGTTTCGTCAGGCTCAAGCGCAGTGACAGTCCCGTATTTGCTTAATAGCGAAAGATTGGCACCCGTGCCGCTTCCCACCTCCAGTAATGAAGCCCCCTGGGGAATGCACAATGAATCCAGTAAGCCGGTAAGAATATAACTGCGGGCCTGAAACCACCAGTGATGCTCCTGAAGCTGGGCCATGCGTTTGTAGACCACTTTTTCCATCAGATTCGGAGCCTTTTTCTATCGTAGAGCTGTACTTTATACGAATTTATTGACCTCGCAAGAGGTGACAAATTTACTGAATATACCGGCGGTATTCATCTGCGCTGCGAAACGATAAAATTCATCCTAACTTCATATGGCCCTGGCTAAGATCAGTATTCATGAATCACACGCTTTATCTTCGAGGCCTCACGCTGGCAATATTTGCTTCATTCGCCTACCTGCTCGCGGTACCCGTCTGGGATTCGGATTTCTGGTGGCATCTCGCAGCGGGCCGACACATCATTGAATCTGGATCGATCCCTGATTCCGACCCCTTCGGTGTGTTTCACGGTGGAAACGAAATTCGCAATAATACTGTTCTTAAAGGCCAATGGCTGGGGCAGGTGCTGCTGTATGGTATCTTTAACCTTGCCCAACTCGACGCAATAGTCTGGGCTCGTGTCATGCTTCTGCTTGGCTCTCTCTATCTGGTCTACCGTCGGCTGATGATGTTCAGACTCCGTCCCTGGATCATCTCAACGATGACAGTGCTTGCTGGCCTCGGACTCTACGGCTTTACCGGTGACCGCCCACAACAGTTTTCAATTCTACTCATGGCGCTAAGCTTCTGGTGTGTTGATAAAGCAGAAGAGAAAAGCAGCCGGTTACCTTATCTTGCCCTGCCGTTTATTTCCCTGATATGGGCACAGATTCATGGTGGGGTGATCCTCGCCCTGGTACTGTTGTGTGCTTACTCTGTGCTGTGGGGTTGGCATCAATACCGTACGAGTAAGAAACTGGATAAGCTGTACCTGTCCCTCGTGCTTTCAGTCATCGCATTTGGCATAGCAACGCTGATCACACCTAACGGCATTACCACCTATGCCTATGTATTCAACCTTCAGGGCAGCAGCCTTCAATCAAGAACGAGTGAGTACATCAGCAGTTTGCTAGTCTATCAGCTGGGATACATCAGCCTCCAGATCTGGATCTATATCACACTCGTACTTGCCCTGCTTGGAGCCATCGGTCTGTACCGCAAGGCCCCCCACAAAACACTGCTTCTTTTACTCCTGCTGGGCTTAAGTATTGAGTCCTTTCGCTATTTCGTATTCCTTTTGATAGTAGGTACACCCTACGCAGCGAGTGGTGTGACGAACCTGGCAAAGTCTTACTTCTCAACAATGCCACGCGCATCCCTCTTTGCCGATCGCTGGGGGAGTGCTATTGCACTTGTTTTACTCCTGGCAATTCTCATCGGCCCCTACAACTTCGATCATTCACAGGTATTTGCCAGTCGCTACCCGGTAAATCTCGCGCAGAAGCTAGAAGGACAACAAGGTAAAATACTCAGTGTCATACGCTGGGGTGGCTACCTGCTTTGGCATAACCCCGGCATAGTGCCATTTGTGGATGGCCGAATGCTGGATGACACAAAGTTAATGCCGTACACCCACATGATCTGGGCCACACGTGAAGGACAACACTGGTTCCATGAGCAACAATTCGATTGGGTATTGATGCCTTATACCGCAAATGATGGCGAAATGTACCAACTGAATTTGTATCTGGACAAACATCCAGGCTGGAAAGTCTTCACCCGGGACAAACAGGGTGTAATCTTCAAAGCAGAACGCTAACTGAACCGAGGTCCCTTATGTCAGATACAACGCCTGAACTTTCGATCATCGTCCCTGCATTTAACGAAGAGGACAATATCGCCCCCCTCTATGCACGCGTGGTTACTGTTCTGGAAAAGGCAACACTGACATTCGAGTTTATCGTGATCGATGATGGTTCTACGGACGCTACCGCAGACAAAGTGAAAGCTCTGTCTGATTCAGATGCGCGAGTACGCCTTGCCCGCTTTAGCCGTAACTTCGGCCACGAGGCAGCTTCTAGTTGTGGCTTTAATCTGGCAAGAGGTAAAGCGGCAGTGCTTCTTGATGCGGATTTACAGGACCCTCCGGAGGTGATTATCGAGCTTGTCGAAAAGTGGCGGGAAGGGAATGAAATTGTTTATGCCCGGCGCAGAATAAGACAGGGTGAAACAGTGCTGAAACGACTCACGTCACATCTTTTTTATCGCTATTTCAACCGTTTTGCCGGCAGGGAAATACCTGAAGATGTGGGCGACTTCAGGCTGGTAGATCGTCGGGTGATTGATCACTTCAATGCCTTACCAGAACGAAACCGCTTTGTTCGTGGCATGTTTAGCTGGTTGGGGTTTCGGCAAACCGTAGTTGATTTCGAACGCGCACCGCGCCATGCTGGAAACACCAAATACAATTATTTCAAACTGTTCTGGCTTTTCTGGGAAGCAGTCACTTCTTTCAGTGTCGCACCATTGCGACTCTGTATGGGCCTGGGCGCAATTGTCACCGCTTTCTCTTTCATCCTGGCCATCACCATCGTAATACAGAAACTTTTCTTTGAAATCGAAATGCAGGGGTATGCGTTGGCCACTACAGGCATGTTCCTTCTGGGCGGTGTTCAGTTGATCTTTCTGGGCGTAATCGGTGAATACATCGGCAAAATTTATACACAAGTTCAGGGGCGACCTATCTATATCCTGAATGATAAGGACGAGCAGCAATCAGACAGCGATAAAAATTCCAAACACCATCAAATAAAACACGCAACGAATACAAACCAGGAAAAACCATGAGCGATTTACCCAAGTGCCCGAAATGCAGTTCCGAATATACCTACGAAGACGGCAACATGTACGTCTGCCCCGAGTGCGCCCACGAATGGTCGCAGGATGCCAGTGCCGACAGCAGTGATGATGGCGATGTGATTAAAGACAGCAACGGCAACACCCTGGTAGATGGCGACACCGTCACCGTGATCAAGGATCTCAAGGTCAAGGGCTCATCACTGGTGGTAAAGGTCGGCACGAAAGTAAAAAACATCCGACTGGTCGGCGGGGATCATGATATCGACTGCAAGATAGACGGCATCGGTGCGATGAAGCTGAAATCCGAGTTTGTTAAAAAGAGTTAGTGACTTTTATTCATAGGTGCGAGAACGCCGGAGAAAAACGACAGTGAGAAATTATTGAAGACAGACAGACAATTCAATGCCCGGCGTATACTCCGTTGGTTCTTTAGTCGCCCTAAATTTATCCTGTTGTTTATCATGATCGTGCTGATGATTCTCGAAGCACTCATGTACGGATTCGGTAAACAGTTTGCACCACAGATCTGGACAAGCAAGGAAGACCGTATCTGCCAGGATGCGGATTACTGGTACGCCAGCGCAGAACCACGAGAGTTTCGCTTAGCCATGTTCAATCCAGCAGGCCACTCGCAGGTCTGTGGTGTCTGGCATATCTTCAGGTACTAAACAGGCCCAGGCTCAACTCCGTTCATGCTGAGCTCGTCGAGGCAACATGGCTAAACCCAAACAGCACGCTAAACCGAGGCAGTAATACCAATCCCTCGTATCAGCCCCCAACGCCCGTTCATGCTGAGCCTGTCGAAGCATAATGCATAAAACCAAACTCCACGCCTAAACCGTAGCGCCACGACCATGCCCTCACATTCCCCCTCCCCTCTCCGACCGAATGATTGAAACCCTCAATAACCCATTTCAAACATTAAGTTATAAAACTCTCACCCAAGCTTGACGCATCGGCTTCCCTTATCCGAGCCTTTACCAGTAGAATCACCGTTTTTTTATCCCTTACGGAGCATTATCGGCATGGGCAGAGCGTATCAGAACCGCAAATTATCAATGGCAAAAACCTCTGATATGAAGGCCAAGGTTTACAGCCGCTATGGTCGCGAAATCTATGTCTGTGCCAAATCCGGCGGGCTTGACCCCAACGGTAACCTCGCCTTGCGCAATTTGATCGATCGCGCCAAGAAGGATCAGGTGCCCAGTCACGTTATTGATAAGGCCATTGATAAAGCCAAAGGCGGTTCGGGTGAGGACTATTCCCCCGCGCGCTATGAAGGCTATGCCCCAGGTGGCAGTGTCGCCATCGTTGACTGTTTGACCGATAACCCGAACCGCACCTTTGGTGATGTGCGTAATGCCTTTACTAAGACCAAATGCAAGATTGGTACACAGGGCAGCGTCAGCCACATGTTCGATCATCTGGCTATTTTTGTCTTTGCCTATGACGATGAAGAGGCCGTGCTGGAAGCCCTGCTCGAAGCCGATGTTGATGTGACGGATATCGAAAATGAAGATGGCAAGCTTTCTGTCTTCGCCGCAAACTCCGATTACTTCAAGGCCAAGCAGGCCTTACTGGATCTGTGTGGAGAGATCGACTTTGAGGTCGACGAGATTCAGTTTATTCCGCAGAACTACACCAGCATTAGTGAAGAGGACATGGTGTTATTTGAAAAGTTTCTGGCCATGCTCGACGAGCTGGATGATGTTCAGCAGGTCTACCACAATGTTGAATTGTCCTGAGTCAGGCATAGCATCGACATGACTCCTGCGACAATTTGTCGCAGCCTGATCCCCTGAACCTCATGTAGTCTTTCGCCCTCACCTACCCGATTCGAGAACGAGATAATGAAGTTTCCCCTGCTGGTCAGCGCCCTGACCCTTTTACTTTTACCCTTCACCGGCATGGCACACGAGTATGATTCGAACCGACCGGACTCCCATGCGCCGCTTGGTGTGATGGGCGAACATACCCATGATGTGAAGGGCGGGCACCACCAGCATGAAGGTGAGGTGATGTTTTCCTATCGCTTTATGCGCATGGAGATGGACGACAACCGCATCGGCACCGATACCATCAACGACAATCAGGTCTTCACCGGCTCTGGTTTTCCTGTCGCACCGACACGCATGACCATGGATATGCATATGTTTGGTGCCATGTATGCGCCCAATCATAAAATCACCCTGATGGGCATGTTGCCGCGAATTAATCTCAGCATGGATCATGTGGTGGTACCCAACGGGGTGCGCTTCACCACCAAAACAGGCGGCTTCGGCGATATAAAAGTCGCGGCACTTTACAGCCTCTATAAAGAGGGTGGGCATAATATACATTTGAATGCGGGCATCAGCCTGCCTACCGGTTCTATCGACCAACGCGGTGCGACACCGGCCGCCGCCAACGGCGTTCTCCCCTACCCTATGCAACTCGGTTCCGGCACCTATGATTTGATGCCGGGCATTACCTATAGCGGCCAGAGCCATCTGTATTCATGGGGTGCGCAGAGCATTGCCACCATACGCCTCGGTGAGAATGATGAGGATTACACCCTGGGTAACAAGCTGGAGATGACGGGCTGGGTAGCACGCAAATGGAATAATACCTTTAGCACATCATTCCGCCTGGCCGCCCAGAGCTGGGGCAATATTGATGGCGCCGATACACGTCTGCAGCCTATCGTACCGACGGCGATTGCCAGTTTGCGCGGCGGTGATCGCGTCGATGCCCTGATCGGTCTGAACTATAAAATGGCTGATTTCAGACTCGCCGCCGAGGTAGGTATGCCGGTACATCAGGATCTGGATGGCCCCCAGTTGGAAACCGACTGGGTTGCGACGGTTGGCTGGCAGTTCAATTTTTAACCACTAGCCCGTTTCACTGCGCCACTCTCTTTCCTGCAGAGAGTGGCGCTGCCATGTAGCTTGCCATGCTTAATCGCCACGCTGTAAGCTACAGCGCTTTCCAGGCAACACGCTCAACCCACTAAATGCCCGTCTCAGGCGGCAGGAAATGACTATGGTTCAGAATGTCGATGACGAGTTTTACAAACGTGCCGACGAGCATATTGACCTTTCCAATAAGCAACTCGAAAACTCCGACCGCGATAAAGTCAGCGCTTCCATGATGTTTTCACTCGCCCGGTTTAATGCCTGGTTGAGTGCCACGGGCTTTCAGACCCGTGAAAACATGATCGAGGGCCGTGAACAGACGGTTGAGTATTTCGTTATTCAATATCGCAAGATGCTGGAAGAGAATCTCGCCGATTATATCCAGAATTATGATCGTTATATGGGCACAGAAAATAACGAAGAGAGCTGAGTGCTACTGCATAATCTCTGCCCCCTCTGGCTAGCTGATATATGTCATTGAGCTAGCCATTAAATCTCTATAAGCTTCGTGGCCTTTTGAGCCAGTCGATTTGTTCTGGCCTCTCGTTCCGGCATGTAGCCCATGTCCTAAAGCAGTCCCGAAGGAATTCCTGTAATGCGTAAGTCTCTCTCAATCGTCATCACCCTGTGTGCGCTCTTGTTCAGTGTTCATGTCAACGCCGCGCTGATCAATGTTGCACCCGATGGTACGGCCACGGCGAGTAGCTTTTTCGCTGCGTCTACGCCGGCAAACGCCATTGATGGTGACAACACCACGGTCTGGAACTCGGGCACATTTGCACCTGCAACTATCACAATCGATTTAGGTGAGACGATCGCAATTAGCCAGATCACAGGTCTGGTTGAACAGACACCAAACGGCAATGTAAGGCATGATGTTTTTCTGGATAACATACTGAGTTTCAGCTGGACCGGCTTTAGTACCACGGGTCTGTTGTTCGTACATGATTTCATAACGCCAGTCGCGGCCAGGACTATCAGGATCACGACCACAGACAGCCCAAGCTGGGTCGCCTGGCGCGAGATACAGGTCTTTACCCAGAGTAATGCGATTCCTGTGCCTGCGACAATCTGGTTATTTCTCTCCGGCCTGATTCTGCTGTTCATCAACAGACGGAAAAGCATCCCGAGAAATCGCAACGATCATTTTTCTGCATTCTCGGCGGCATAACACAAGCAGGTATGGTGTGTCGCCGAATCTAAACGGCTGCAGAATTAGCGCAAGGATTGCTACACTGCCCTCTTCTCTATGAGGGCTCGCCATGTCTGACTACGAAAAAACCGGCTCTTGCCTGTGTGGCACGGTGACCTATGCCATCACCGGGCATATCAATATTTTTCAATACTGCCACTGTTCACGCTGTAGAAAGGTGTCGGGCAGTGCGCACTCCTCAAACCTGATGATCGCGCCACAACACTTTCGCTGGTTGAACGGCGAGGAGAATGTCGGACGCTACGCGCCACCCGAGACCCGACATTTCGCCACCTCCTTCTGTAAGACCTGCGGCTCTGCGCTGCCGTGGTTTGCCAAGACGGGTAAGGCGGTGATCATTCCCGCTGGCACACTGGATGATGATCCCGGGATTCGACCGTCACAGAATATTTTCTGTGGTTCGCGTTCTGCCTGGTATGTGGCTCCCGCATCACTGCCGGAACATGATGAATTCCCACCTAAAAAATCATAAACCCACTCGTGTTTGAAACCACAACCCTGTTCACTGTGTCCGCGGTCTTCCTGCTCGCGGGAACGGTGAAAGGTGTGATTGGCCTTGGGCTTCCTAGTGTCAGCCTTGCCCTGCTCTCCTTATTACTCGATCTGCCAACGGCAATGGCTATCCTGCTCGCGCCCGCGCTACTGACAAACATCTGGCAGGCGTTCACGGGCGGTAACGGAGTGAACATTGTGCGGCGCACCTGGCCATTTTTACTAACCGCCTGCACAACCGTCTGGCTCGGAGCGATGGCGCTGAGCCGTCTCGATCTCTCCCTGCTCTCCGCCCTGCTCGGTCTACTTCTGTTCACCTATGCGGCTATCAGTCTGAGTGGCGTACGGATTAGCGTCTCACCCGGAGGCGAACGCTGGGCAGGCCCGCTACTGGGCAGCATCAATGGCGTTTTTACCGGTATGACCGGCTCTTTCGTGGTGCCCGGAGTGATGTATCTACAGGCAATTGGCCTGCCGCGTGACATGCTGATTCAGGCCATGGGGATGTTGTTCAGCGTCTCGGCCCTGGCGCTAGGCATTGCCTTACAACAAAACAATTTTCTCTCTACGGAACAGGGCTACCTGTCTATCGCCGCAACCCTGCCAGCAATTATCGGTATGGCGTTTGGGCAACGTATTCGTAAACGCCTGCCTGAACAGACGTTCCGCAAGGTGTTTTTTATTGCCCTGCTCGCGCTCGGCGCCTATATCGTTGTGAATGCGCTGCTCAGACTTTAGGGATCCTTTCTGTGTTGCGCGACAAACATGGAGGGCTCCCAGTTACGGAAGGCGAGCAACAGACCAACCCCATCCTTTTCACCCAGTTCTCTACGCGCATCTTTCTTGAGACTCGAGGAGAACTCATCAACCAGTCCCTTCAGCCGTAGCAGGAATTGATCCTGCGAGGTGGGCGACAACAGTCCGTGCAGATAAATACGAAACGCCTTGTCGCCATCAAAACGCGAGGCAAGAAATTCTTTCTGAAATTTACCTTCAAACAACTGCTCAATCGGGCCATTGGGCAACCATCTGAAATCTTCCGCAACACGCAACTTGATACGATTAAAGGGATGAATTTCGATCAGCTTGATCCGCTCCAGTCTGGCCAGCAACTGAAAACACTCACCCTGCTCCAGATTATAGTGTTCCACCATCTCGTCAAAGCTGTAGTGATTCCGCGCCAGCACCGCAACCAGTAACAGCTTCAGATCTTTGACCAGTTCTTTCTCCTGTTCGATAGACAGGTGCGAGATGCGGTGTTTACGCTCATCCGTCACCCTGACCAGATCGGCGAATTCAAAACCAATCAAATCACAGATCGACGACAGGCGTTCCAGGGTAAAGTGCCCGATGGAAAACATCCGCTTGATACTGGCCTCACTCAATTCAAGTTCGCGGGCGACATCGGCATAGGTCAGTCCGTGCGACTTCAACTCTTTTTTCAGGCTGGCAATCAGTTCAGCGGTACCGCTCATTCCTCTATCCTCCATCGTTGGTGTCAACATAGTACACCGGATGTTCACTATAGTTATATTCCCGCTGATGTCGTTTACCCCGCCGACACTTTGATCCAGATTCTGCTCCGCAACACCTATCCAACAACAGGAGACAACATGATGAAAAAGATAACCTTATGCGCCCTTTCACTGACCGGCATGCTCGGTCTGACGCAACCCGCCCTTGCAGAGGGCAGCCTGCAGCATTCGGGGCAATCCATTAACCACTCTGCCCAGGCCGTCGGCCATATGGTGGTTGGCGGGGTGAAACTCACCTCGGGTGCCGTCGCAATTCCACTGGGTTTCAGCGCTGGAGCCGGAAAACTCAGTGGCCAGGCCAGTGAGGCCCTGTGGGAAGACGCCCATACCGAAACAGAGATTGGCGCGCCACTGACCATCACCGATGAAACTATCGTACTCGGGCCAGCACCCGATGCGGCACTGAAAGATTAATCTGCGCTGAGGGGAGGAAGTCGATGAAACACTTCAAACAACTATTCGTCATCTTTACACTGGCGCTCATCACTTCCTCCCCGCTTTATGCGGGGAGTCAGGCCGGTGGTGAACGACATTTCAGTCTGGAACAAACAGCCCGGTTCGCCAAACAACTTGAAAAACGTGTCGCAGAGAAAGGCGCACGCGTTTTTATTATCGGTCGGGTTGGGAGACCCGCCAGTGAATTACCAGAGGGTTTTCAGTATTCCCATGTGGGAATCGGTGTTTATTCCACGATTAAAACAGGGGATGGTAGAGAGGTTCCCGGTTATGCCTTCTACAATCTCTACCAGAGCAATGAAAAACCGGACACCAGTCATCTGGTCACCGATTACCCACTGGATTTCTTTGCCGCCGTTCACGAACTCAGAGCCGGTATCATTATCCCCACACCTGTTTTGCAGCGCCGTCTGCTGGGTGTGATCCAGTCAGACAGCTACAGAAAACTGCATAACCCTGCGTACTCCGTCATCGCCAACCCGTACAACGAGCAATATCAGAACTGTACCGAATATATTGTGGATGTCCTGAATGCCGCCATCTATAAAACCGAAGAAATCAAAACCATCAAGGCCAATACGCGGGCCTACTTCGATGCACAGGAGGTAAAAATTGGTGGACTGAAATTACTCATGGGCTCGATTTTTATGCCCGATGTACGCACATCGGATCACGAGCAGGGGATCAAAACCGCGTCTTATACGACGATTGCCCGGTACTTACATAAGTACGACCTGGTTGAAGAGGAGATGATCCTCACCGCTCAGTAAGGGGATGATTTTTTTGCAGCCTGCCGTGTAATAGAATGTCACCTGTTTGAAGCAGCAAGACAACGAAGCATCTTTTCAGAACATCGTATTCAGGAGAATCCAGCATGAAAACCGGCGTAATCGGACTTGGCGCAATGGGCGTCGGTATGGCAGCTAACCTGGCAAGGGCCGGCCTGCTGAGCTGTGTATGGAATCGAACCCGCAGCAAGGCGGAGAGTCTGTCCACAGAACTTGGAACCACGCTCGCGGATAGCCCGGCGGATGTCGCGGCACAATCCGAGTTGATCATCATCTGTGTGTCCCGCGATGAGGATGTGCTGGAAATGGTCAGAGCGATTCTTCCCTCTCTTAATGCCGGTTCGATCGTGGTTGATACGTCTACGGTCAGTGTCTCTACCGCCGAAACCGCTGCTGCCCTGTTGGCCGAAAAGGAATGTGGCTTTCTCGACTGTCCGGTATCCGGCGGTGTCGAGGGTGCCAGAAAAGGCACTCTGGCAATGATGGTGGGTGGCGACGAGGAAACGCTTGAGCAGGCACGTGACACACTGAATGCGATTGCCGCCAATATCGTTCTGATGGGCCCCGTGGGTAGTGGTCAGGCGACCAAGGCAGTCAATCAGATCATGGCCGCCGGGATCAATCAGGCGGTCACCGACGCCCTCTCTTTCGGTCAGGCCATGGGTCTGGATATGGAAAAGGTCATCGACGTGGTGGGCAGTGGTGCTGCGGCAAACTGGTTCCTCAGTCATCGCGGACCGACCATGTGCCAGGGGACTTTTGCCCCCGGTTTCAAGCTGAATCTGCATCACAAGGATCTGAGTATCTGTTCCGAAATGGCGAAATCCACCGGGCAGAAACATTTACCGATGGTAGAAATGACCCTGCAGGATTACGAAAAACTGATGCAGGATGGTCACGGTGACGAAGACATCTCCGCCCTCTACCGCCTGAAACGCCCCTGATCCTTCCCATAGCAACAGCACTTCTATCATGTTTCCCGGAACCTGAGGTCAATTTTCAGGTCTTTCTCGTCTGCGGCAGCCCATCGATCTGACGGGCTCAGTTGACGATTGGCTGAGACTGTGCAAAATACTTGCTCCGCAACGGGTCAGAGCCTTTGGCCGCCCGACATAATAACAACAGGGTATCGTCACTCTGTGAATCGAAAAGCTGTAACTAATAAGCCCCATTAAGAGGTTTTTTCATGGATTATGCAATTGAGGTGCAAAACCTCAATAAAACGTTTGGTGCATTGCATGCTGTTCGGGATATTTCCTTTACGGTGTCACGCGGCGAAGTTCTCGGTTTTCTCGGCCCCAATGGTGCGGGCAAATCCACCACCATGAAGATGATTGCCGGTTTTCTGGAACCCTCCGATGGCCGGGTTGCCGTGTGTGGGTTTGATGTCAGCCAGTTCCCTCTGGAAGTGAAAAAACGCATTGGTTATCTGCCGGAAGGCGCTCCCTCTTATGGCGAAATGACCACCCTCGCTTTTTTGCGCTTCATCGCCGAGGTACGTGGCGTGCCCGCCAGCGAGAGAGAACAGCGCATTATGGATTCAATTCGAATGATCAATCTGGAGTCCGTGATCGACCAGCGCATAGAGACATTGTCGAAGGGTTTCAAGCGACGGGTCGGGCTGGCCCAGGCGATCCTGCATGATCCGGAGGTACTGATCCTGGACGAACCCACCGATGGGCTCGATCCCAATCAGAAACATGAGGTACGCCTGTTGATCAACAAGATGGCGCAGAACAAGGCGATTATCATCTCCACTCATATTCTGGAAGAAGTCGATGCACTGTGTAGCCGTGCGGTGATTATTGCCAAAGGTCAGGTCATGTTTGATGGCACACCGGCCGAATTGCAATCACGTTCACGCGTGCACAATGCTGTGTCGATCAGTCTCAATACCACGGACGATGCCGGGGTAGTAGAACAGATCTGTAATACCCTGCAGGCGCTGGACTGTGTACATTCGCTGGAACAGCAGACAACAGAAAACGGTGTGACCCGTTTATTAATCCTGCCGCTGAATGGTGTCTCGATTATCCAGCCGATCAGTGAACAGGTACACAGCCATGACTGGCCCGTCGGCGAAATCCGTATCGAGGCAGGACGACTTGATGATGTGTTCCGCTCAATAACCACGGGTGGCGATGTGGTCCAGTCGGAGGTGCTGTCATGAACAATACCCTGGCCATTTTCAAACGTGAACTGGGCGCCTATTTTTCCACCCCGGTCGCCTATGTGTTTATCGTTATCTTTCTGTTCCTGACCGGCATTTTTACCTTCTATATGGGTAATTTTTACGAACGTAATCAGGCCGATCTGGAACCCTTCTTCGGTTTCCACCCCTGGTTATACCTGTTCCTGATCCCGGCCATCTCCATGCGTCTGTGGTCGGAAGAACGCAAGACCGGTACGGTTGAACTGCTGATGACCCTGCCCGTTTCACTGGGTGAGGCCGTGGCCGGGAAGTTTCTCGCTGCCTGGTGTTTTACCGCCATCGCACTGGCCCTGACCTTCCCGATCTGGATCACGGTAAATTATCTTGGTAACCCGGATAACACGGTGATTCTGGCAGGTTACATCGGGAGCCTGTTGATGGCCGGCGGCTTTCTTTCCATTGGTTCCTGTATCTCGGCACTGACCAAGAATCAGGTCATCGCTTTTGTCATTAGCGTCGTTATCTGTTTCCTGTTTATTCTCAGTGGCTTTCCACTGGTGATCGACTTCTTCAGTAGCTGGGCACCACAGGCAATCGTTAATGTGATCAGTTCTTTCAGCTTCCTGACCCACTTTGAATCAATCAAGAAAGGCGTCATCGACATTCGCGATCTGGTGTTTTTCGCCAGCCTCATCGCGTTCTGGCTGTATGCCAATGTGCTTGTAATCGATCTGAAGAAGGCGAGCTGAGATGAACAAGAATCTATTTTCCGGCAACGCACTGATCCTGGCTCTGGTGTCATTCATTGCACTGAATATATTTGTCAATAACACCTTCACCTCGTGGCGACTGGATGTCACGAAAAATGATCTGTTCACCCTCTCCGACGGCACTATAAACATCCTCGGCAAACTGGATGAGCCGATAACACTGCGCTTCTACTATTCAGAGAAACAGCTCAGCGGCATTCCTGAACTGAAGAGTTATGGCACACGCGTTCGAGACATACTGGAAGAATACGTGGCTCATTCCGACGGTAAGCTGCAACTGAAGATCGTCGAGCCAGAACCCTTTTCCGAGGCCGAGGATCAGGCCGTTTCCTATGGCCTGCGCCGTCTGCCGGTCAGTGATACCGGTGAACTGGCCTATTTCGGTCTGGTCGGTGCGAATACCACCGATGACGAACTAAACATTCCGTTTTTCAGTCCGCGTGAAGAGATCTCGCTGGAGTATGACCTGACCAAGATGATCTACCGGCTGGCCAACCCAACCCGACGCCTGATCGGTGTCATTAGCAGTATGAATGTCATGGAAGAAAACAGTCAGCCGCCCTGGACCATCGTCAGTCAGATGCAGGAGGCCTTTGAACTGCGCGATCTTGGTACCAGCTTCACCGAGATTGATGGCGAGATTGATACCCTGCTGATCATTCACCCCAAGGATCTGTCGCCCAAAACTCTCTACGCCCTCGACCAGTTCATGCTGCGCGGGGGCAAGGCACTGGTATTCGTCGATCCCCTGTCCGAGATTGACCCCACCATGCCAGACCCGGAACAACCAATGGTGATCCCGAAGCATTTCTCGGACCTGCCTTTACTGTTTGAATCCTGGGGTGTGAGATTGCAGGATGCCAAGATAGCAGGTGATCCCAGCGTCTCAATCCGCGCTACATATAACAGCCCCAGAGGCCCACAAAGTGCTGAGTATATTGCATGGATGAAGCTCACCCCGGCAAACCTGAATCAGGATGATTTTGTCACCAATCAGATTAAGACCCTGAATCTCGCCAGCTCAGGTATTCTGGAGCCAGTCGAGGGTGCGACCACACGCTTCACCCCGCTCATTTATACCAGTGAAGAATCCATGCCCTATGAACGAGATGCAATTATCTTTGTTCGCGACCCCTCGGCATTACTGGAACAGTTCGAACCCGGAGGCAAACGACTGGTACTCGGTGCACGCGTCAACGGCATGCTTAAAACCGCATTCCCCCTGGGACGTCCGCTGGACGAAAATGAAACTGCAAAGGATGGCGAGGACAAAAATTTTCTTGCTGAATCGACGACACCCGCCAGCCTGGTAATCGTCGCCGACACGGATCTGCTGGCGGACCGCTTCTGGGTACAGATGCAGTCTTACATGGGTGTACAGGTTCCAACGGCAATCGCCGACAACGGTAATTTTGTTGTCAATGCGCTCGACAACCTGGGCGGCAATGATGACATGATCAGTCTGCGCAGCCGTGAGGAGTATTCGCGCCCCTTTGAACGGGTCAATGAAATACGGCGTGATGCGGAAAATCGTTTCCGTGATCGTGAACGCGAACTGCAAACCCGACTGCAACAGACTGAAAGTCGAATCGCACAGTTACAACAGCAGAAACAAAAAAATAACGCCCTGTTACTGAGTGACCAGCAAAAGCAGGAAATCGATTCATTCCGCAGTGAACAGTTACGCATACGCAAGGAATTACGCGCCGTGCAACACGATCTGCAGAAAAATATTGAACAACTTGGGACCCAGTTGAAATTTATCAACATCGGTTTGATACCCATCCTGATTGCGTTATTTGCCATCATCATGGGTATGCGCAAAGCCACCCGTCGCAAGTCGCATTTATAAAGACAGGCCAGAACAACATGTCTAATAAAAGATTCACATTGTTTGCTGTAATTACTCTCGCTCTGGTCATTGCCGCCGTCGTTAGTTCCTATCAACGCGCACCCCAGACGCAGGTAGAAAAAGCGCCATTACTTGCAAATCTGATGCAGCAGATAAATTCAGTCAGCTCCATTTCGATTCGGGATAAGGAGTTTCATACCGAGATCATCAAGCACGGTGATCAATGGTTGCTTAAAAACCGTGATGGTTATCCCGTCATCTTCGACAAGGTAAAAGACCTCGTTGTCTCACTCGCCAACCTGCAGGTACTGGAAGGCAAAACCCGCAACCCGGATCTGTATACTCGCCTGGACGTTGAAGGTACGGAATCTGCGCCCGGGAAATCGATACTGGTTAGCCTCACTGATGAAAACGGCAACCAGATGACCTCACTGGTGATCGGAAAGCAACGCGCCACTATCTCCAATGCGAACCAGGCTCCTTCACGCTATGTGCGCAGGGCCGATGAAGAACGCGCTTTGCTGGTCGAAGGTGCTGTGAATATCAAGGCCGATCCGAGTCGCTGGATGAATAATATGCTGTTCGATATCAAGGCCGCACTCATCAGCGACATCACGATTGATCATGCAGACGGTACACAGTTACACCTGAGTCGCAGCAAATACGGTAGCGGTGAACTGACCCTGCATGATATTGAAGAAGGTTTTCAACTGAAATCAAAAGCCAGTCTCAATGGACTGGTGACGGCACTGGAAGAGTTACGTTTTCAGGATGTTGTCGCGACGAAAAATTTCAAAACAACCGCGGCGGAAAAAACTGTCACGCAGATTAAGACCTTTGACGGCATTACCCTGACCGCCACGATTTACGCGGTCAACAGTAAATACTATGCCCAGTTCATCTTCAATTATCAGGCTCCGGAAAACCCGGTAGAAGGCAGCGACCCGGCACAGGTAGAGAATTTCGTCAAACAAATGCAGGCATTGAGTGGCTGGACCTATGAAATCCCTACCTTCAAAGCGAATATGCTAACCCGCGAAAAGAAGACCCTGCTGCGTAGTAGCGCGCCCATCGAATGAGTCTGGGCTACGACCTCTCGACAGTTCTTGTCGTTGGTATTTCATCCCGCGCTTTATTTGATCTGGAAGAAGAAAACCAACTCTTCGAAACCGAGGGGCTGGACGCCTATACCGAACATCAATTACAGCATGCAGAAGATGTACTCAATCCCGGCACGGGTTTTCGACTGGTTAAAAATCTGCTTTCACTAAACACCGATCCGGAACATCGCAAGGTGGAAGTGATCGTGCTGTCAAAAAATAACGCCGCCACCAGTCTGCGCATCACTCGTTCCATCGAACATTACGGACTGGATATTACTCGCTCGGCCTGGGTCGGCGGGGAATCCTTATCGAAATATCTAAGTCCCTATAAGGTCGACCTGTTTCTATCGGCCAATGAAGTCGATGTACAGGAGGCGATCAATGCCGGTTTTGCCGCCGCCCGCATCTACAAAACAGCGAAATACGATACCGGGCAGACAGGCGCTGATCAGCGCATCAAGATCGCCTTCGATGGCGATGCGGTGTTGTTTTCCAACGAGGCAGAGCAGGTCTATCAGGAACAGGGGCTGGAGGCGTTTATCCTGCATGAACGCGAGAATGCCAATCGACCATTGCCGGATGGCCCGTTTGCCGCCCTGTTACGTGCCATTGCACAGGCACAGAGCGAGTACACCGCCTTCAACGCGCCGATTCGGACAGCACTGATCACCGCCCGTAATAGCCCGGCCCATGAACGCGTGGTGCGAACCCTGCACGAATGGGGCGTGCGTATCGATGAGGTTCATTTCCTCGGTGGTCTGGAAAAGACCGGCTTCATTGAGGCCTTTGGTGCCGACATCTTTTTCGATGATCAGGACGTACATTGCGCCCGTGCTGCCGATCAGACGCCGACAGGCATTGTGCCGTGGAAGAAACACTGAACAGAGAGTGGATAAAAAGATGCCGACACGAGGCCGGCATTCAAGGAGCATCCAGGAGGATAGGATTAGTGAATAAGTTGACTGCTATTTGATACGGGAGTTGCAAGAGTCGTTTCGCGAAACACCATCCAGGCGTGACGACTACCGGTACTGGCCCACAGTTCGAAGGCCTGCAAGGGATCCAGGCAGCGCATACCTTCTCCCAGTTCACGCATATTCTGTAATACGTCAACCAGGGCGACAAAATCTTCATGTAATTCAGCATAAACAGGGTTATCACTGGTCTCGGCTAACTGGCTATAGGCACGGCGGCCCAGATCGACATAGTGACTGACCGGGACCATGTTATTGAGCGCATATTCAGGGAAGAAACCGGCCAGAATCAGACACTGATCTCCAATATCCTGCAAGCTGAACTCATTACTTTCCATACTCTTTTGCAGGGCTCCCATGAAGTGTGCAGAATGCTCGTCACCCTTCTGGGCGGGGCTATTCACGTAGCGCATCAGCAGGCCGACCAGATAGCTTTCCTCGCGCTCATCCAGGGCACATTGCGCAGCCACTTCCGCCTCGCTGACGAGGGCATGCCATTGGGCCGTTTCAGAGGTATGTAGAGCGAAAGCGGGCATTTCTGTTCCTGTTTTGTGTTCCGTAAACTGTTTAACGGATGAATTCGCCAAAACTTGAGAAATTATTCTGCACCGGCTGGTGGCTCTGCCGGAGCCTGATTTATGCCTAAAGATCGTCGCTACAGGCAACATTCAGGCAGGTTTCGGGTATACTCTCGGCCATTTTTACCGCTCCCGAATGGACTGGCACCAGAAATGACTCAGGACAATACACAGCTCACCCCCGATACCTTCCAGAATATGTTGTTTATGTTGCAGCAATACTGGGCAAAGCACGGCTGCGTGATTCAGCAGCCCTTCGATATGGAGATGGGTGCCGGCACCTTTCATCCGGCCACATTCCTGCGCGCTATCGGCCCGGAACCGTGGAGAGCCGCCTATGCGCAGCCCTCACGCCGACCGACCGATGGTCGCTATGGGGAAAACCCGAACCGGCTGCAGCACTACTACCAGTTCCAGGTTGTGCTTAAACCTTCACCACTGGAAATACAGGATCTGTATCTGGATTCATTACGCCATCTGGGCATCGACTCCCTGCAACACGATATCCGTTTTGTGGAAGACAACTGGGAATCTCCGACCCTGGGTGCCTGGGGTCTGGGCTGGGAAGTGTGGCTGAATGGTATGGAGATCAGCCAGTTCACCTATTTCCAGCAGGTCGGCGGCCTTGACTGCCGTCCGATTACCGGCGAACTCACCTACGGTATGGAACGTATTGCGATGTATCTGCAGAACGTCGACAGTGTCTACGATCTGGTCTGGACCCACGGCGAACAGGGCACGGTTACCTATGGTGATCTGTATCACCAGAACGAAGTCGAGATGTCGGCCTACAATTTCGAGCACGCCAACACCGAGGCGCTCTTCGGCTGGTTTGATACCTGTGAAGCGGAATGCAACAAACTCATTGAGGCCGGTCTCGCCCTGCCCGCCTATGAGATGGTGCTGAAGGCCTCGCATAGTTTTAACCTGCTGGATGCACGACATGCAATTTCGGTCACCGAGCGGCAACGCTTTATTCTGCGTGTCCGCAGCCTGGCGCGCGCCGTTGCCACCGCCTATTACGAAGGCCGCGAGGCATTGGGTTTCCCGATGCTGAAAAACGAAAAAACTCCTGAACAGGCTTGATAGTGATGAGTGATAGAAACGATTTTCTGGTAGAAATTGGCACCGAAGAACTGCCACCCAAAGCACTGAAGAAACTCAGCAAGGCCTTCACTGATGGCGTTACAGAAGGGCTGGCCGCCGTCGAACTCGGCCACGGTGAGGTACGCGCCTTCGCCACCCCGCGTCGCCTGTCGATCCTGATCAGCGACTTAATGACCGCCCAGCCGGATCGCGACATCGTGAAACGTGGTCCCGCATTGAAGGCCGCCTTCGATGCCGAGGGCAAGCCAAGCAAGGCAGCCAGTGGTTTCGCCCGCTCCTGTGGCGTTGATGTCGGTGAACTGGACAAACTGGAAACCGAACAGGGTAGCTGGCTGGTATACCAGATCCAGGAAACCGGCAAGCCCAGTGCAGAATTACTACCGGCGATTGTTGAATCGTCACTGATGAAATTGCCAGTACCCAAGCGTATGCGCTGGGGTGCAGGTGAAGTCGAATTTGTACGCCCGGTTCACTGGCTATTGATGCTGCTGGGTAGCAAGGTCATCGAGGCCGAGGTACTGGGCCTGCACGCTGGCGGTGAAAGCCGAGGCCATCGCTTTCATGCACCGGCTCCACTTCGTATTCCGACCCCTGCGGATTACGAGAGTTTGCTGGAGACCGAAGGTTGTGTGATCGCCGACTTCAACCGTCGACAGGCGATGATTAGCGAGCAGATCCTGAGAGAGGCAAACAATCTGGGAGGTCAGGCCGAAATCGACCCGGCATTACTGGACGAGGTCACTGCACTGGTTGAATGGCCGGTGGTGATCAGCGGTCGTTTCGATGAAACCTTTCTGGAGATCCCCTCGGAAGTACTGATCTCGAGCATGAAAGACCACCAGAAATATTTTCATGTACGCTCTGCCGATGGTGCATTACTGCCGAGCTTTATCACCATCAGCAACATCAACAGCAGTCATCCTGAATACATTCGTGCCGGCAACGAGCGCGTGATTCGCCCACGTCTCAGCGACGCCGCTTTCTTCTGGAAACAGGATCTGTCCAAACCGCTTTCGAGCCGCATGCAACAGCTGGAGACAGTGGTATTCCAGCACAAGCTGGGCTCACTGGCCGATAAATCCCGTCGCGTCGCCAGCCTCAGTAGTGAACTGGCCCGTCACATCGGCGCCGATCCCCAACAGGCAGAGCAGGCCGCACTGTTGAGCAAATGTGATCTGATGAGTGAGATGGTCGGCGAATTCCCCGAACTGCAGGGCACCATGGGTCGTTACTATGCCGCCCATGCGGGCGAACCGGCTGAACTGGCCGCCGCTCTGGAAGAGGCCTATATGCCTCGTTTTGCAGGAGACCATCTGCCGGCAGGCAAACTCGGTCAGTGTCTGGCAATCGCCGACAAACTCGACAGCCTGACCGGTATTTTTGGTATCGGCCAGTTACCGAGCGGTGACAAGGATCCCTTCGCCCTGCGGCGTGCCGCACTTGGTGTATTACGCATCATCATTGAATGCGAACTGCCGCTGAATCTGCACCAATTACTGGAAAGCGCTGCCGGCCTGCACGGAGACAAGGTCAATGCAGAGGAAACCGCACAACAGGTGTTTGAGTTCATGATGGAACGCCTGCGTCGCTATTATCTGGATGCCGGAATCAGCAGCGACGTGTTTGATGCGGTGTTGAGCCGCCAGCCACAGGAGCCGGTGGATTTTGATCGCCGCATCAAGGCAGTCAGCCAGTTCCGCGCCCTGCCCTCTGCGGAGAGCCTCGCCGCAGCCAATAAGCGCATCGGTAATATTCTGAAAAAGGTCGAACAGCAACCCGGTACTGCTGTCGATGACAGCCTGCTGGAACAGGAAGAAGAAACCCGACTCGCCACCCAGCTGAAAGAGATCACCGCCGTGGTAACGCCTCAGTTACAAAGTGGTGATTACAATGCCGCACTGCAGACCCTTTCAGGACTGCGTGATAACGTTGATGCCTTTTTCGATGGTGTTATGGTGATGTGCGATAATACAGCGGTGCGCGATAATCGACTCGCCCTGTTAAATTCAATGCATCACCTGTTCATGCAGGTCGCTGATATCTCACGGTTACAAAACTAATGGAACTGATCATTCTCGACCGCGATGGCGTCATCAACGAGGACTCCGATGAGTACATAAAGACCCCTGAAGAGTGGGTTCCGATCCCCGGTAGTCTGGAGGCCATCGCCCGCCTGAGCCACGCCAATTACCGCGTCATTGTCGCCAGTAACCAGTCAGGGATTTCGCGCAAACTGTTTACCATTGAAGACCTGAATCAGATCCATGAAAAAATGCATGCCCTGGTGAAGGATGCAGGCGGCAGTATCGATGCCGTGTTCTATTCGCCCTATGCACCGGACGACAACGCCCACTGTCGCAAACCCAACCCGGGAATGCTGGAAGATATTTCCCTGCGTCTGCGCGCCTCGCTCAAGGGTGTGCCGATGGTTGGTGACAAGCTGAGTGATATTCAGGCCGCGCAGAAGGCCGGGGCACAACCGATTCTGGTCAAGACTGGCAAGGGTCAGGCGACACTGGATAAGGGCGAAGGCATCAACAAAGTACCGGTGTATGACAATCTATTCAGTTATGTCGAAAACCTGTTAGGCAACGAATAGCGGGTAAAGAACACTCATGTTTCGCACACTGCTCTTTTACGCTGGTCTTTATCTCAGCACCATTCTCTTCACCCTGATTGGTCTCGTAGTCTATCCACTTCCTTTTCAGAAACGCTCCAGCATCATGGCGCGATTTGCCTGGTTCAATCTCTGGTGGCTAAAGCTTACCTGTAATCTGGACTGGGAGATTGAAGGGGAGGAACACATTCCCGAGGGACCGGCCATCATCATGTGTAAACATCAGTCGGCCTGGGAAACGCTGGCCCTGCAGAAAATATTTCCACCGCAGGTATGGGTACTGAAACGTGAACTGCTCTGGATCCCGTTTTTCGGTTGGGGACTGGCCTCTCTGGATCCCATAGCAATCAACCGTGGCTCCGGTCGAAAGGCCCTGCAGCAGCTCATCGAACAGGGCACCGAACGACTGAACAGTGGCCACTGGGTGGTGATCTTCCCGGAAGGAACCCGCGTTGCGCCGGGTGAAAAACATCGCTATCGCGTCGGTGGCGCCTCACTGGCAGTGAAGTCCGGCTACCCGGTAATACCGGTGGCACATAATGCCGGTGAGTTCTGGGCACGTAATCAAATGCAAAAGAAGCCGGGCACGATTAAGGTAAAAATCGGCCCCGTGATTGATCCGGAGGGTATGGACGCTGCCCAGTTGATCCAGCAGGTAGAAGCATGGATAGAACCGAATAGCGAAAGCCTCTCTACCCTGCCCACTGCAGGCGCCTGATAACCCTGCCTCACCCTGCCCGGTCAAGCAGGCCAAAGAGCATCTGATTTCCACCTCTACCTCATGGGGTTTATGAGGCCGACAACAATCCATCCTGTTAACGTAATTCGCTGTTTTAGGCTAGACTGAGATCACCTGATCGGGCAGACGAGCTGTCCATTCAGTTCAGACATGGAGATAATCACAACTCCCAAAGTCATGGAGACAGGTATGCTTTTAACCAATCTTGAATACGTACCCGATAGAAAGATCGTCAAACACCTGGGGCTGGTACAGGGCAGTACCGTACGCGCCAAGCATGTGGGACGCGATCTGATGGCGGGGATTAAAAATATCTTTGGTGGTGAACTGGTGGGTTACACCGAACTGTTACAGGAATCACGCGAGGAATCCATGCAACGCATGATGCAACAGGCAGAGTCCATCGGTGCCAATGCCGTATTAAATATTCGTTTTTCCACCTCCTCGATAACTGCCGGTGCCTCAGAATTATTTATCTATGGCACTGCCGTGATACTGGAATAAGACATGCTGGATCTCATCATTCTGATCGCACTGTTGGCGCTCGGTTATACCGTAGGGAGCTGGCAGGAACGCCAGCATTATCAGTCTATCCAGGCGCGTGAGCTGGTGTTAAACAAACTACCGGCCATCGCTACCAAACGCCTGCCGGAATTCGACCGTCCCTGTCGCACCGAACTGGTGACCGGCAGCGTGGTTATCTCGGTAGATTACTTCAAGCGTTTTATTTCAGGCCTTAGAAACATCGTTGGTGGTCGTGTCAGTAGTTATGAAAGTCTGATCGACCGCGCTCGACGAGAAGCCATTCTGCGCATGAAAGAGGAAGCCTACACAAAAAATGCACGCATGGTATTTAACGTGAAAATGGAAACCGCATCGATCAGCAAGGGCAACCGGGGGAATGTTGGTGCGGTCGAAGTGCTGGCCTACGGCACCGCGATTATCGCCGACCCGCAGGACTAGGACGCTGGAATATTCCAACCCGCAGATCCCGGAAGGGATCAACACCAGTAAACAACATCCACTGAAAGAGTTTGCCCAGCTCACTGCCGGGATCCTCGGTCTGCTACTCGTGGCTATTCTAATCCTCAGTCTGATCGCAGAAAAACTGGTGGTCTTCATCCCCTTCGAGCAGGAGATCAGACTCGCGCAACAATGGCCCGAAAGCATCGTCGAACAATCTGACACATCAGCTTACCTGCAACAACTCATGGATCGTCTGACAAAGCAGATGACTCTGCCCGCCGAAATGAACATCACCGTGCACTACAGCGATGATGATACGGTGAATGCCTTCGCTACCCTCGGCGGTCATGTGATTGTGCATCGTGGCCTGCTGGAAAAGATGCCCAGTGAAAATGCCCTGGCCATGGTGCTGGGACATGAAGCGGCACATATACAACTACGCCACCCCATTATTTCAATGGGCCGCGGTGTGGTTATTGCACTCGCACTCTCGGCATTGTCGGGGTTTGGTGGCGATCAACTGATCAGTGGGCTTCTCGGCAACGCCAGCATGATGACCCTGATGACATTCAGCCGTGATCAGGAACGTGAGGCCGACCGGATAGGCCTGGCAGCGGTCGCTGCCGAATACGGTCACATTGGCGATGCAACAGCGGTCTATAAAGTGCTGCTGGAACAGCACAGCACCCTCGACAGACTAAGCCCGGAGTTCTTCAGTACCCATCCACTCAACGATAAGCGCATACAGCAGGTCAGTACCGAGGCCGCATTAAACCAGTGGCCCGAATCGGGTCACATCACCCCCTTACCCGAATGGCTGCTGTCTAATAAGGAATCAATATCCCCGCCTGAATAGCAATTGGTCCAACATTCAGCCTGACTGGATGCCTAGTGTTCAAACAGGCTCGAAGGTGAGACAAGCTCTCCCGAATTATGCGGGTCATAACCGGGCAGAGCCGCCAGCCGTGCGCGAAAATCTTCACTTTTGATGAGTTCAATGAGGTTGCGCAGGGCCGGCTCCTGAATCATTTCACTTCTAACCGCAAGGTAATAATGTTCGTGTGCGGCGGGCACAAAACCCAGACCAAACTGTGCGGCGGCGGCGCGGATACCAAAACCCACATCGACGCTACCGGTTGCCACCATCGCCGCCACCGCAACGTGGGTAAATTCGACATGTTCATAGCCCTTGATACTGGCCGGCCGCAAGCCTGCCGTCGCGAGCAGATGATCAACCAGCAGACGCGTCCCCGAACCGACCTGTCGATTAACGAAACGCCGTGACTGCTCGGCAATATCCTGAAAACCATTAATCTTCAGAGGATTCCTGTCAGCCACGATAAGCCCCTGTTCACGTTCTGCGAGTCGGATCAATGAAAAGCCATCCGCGCGCAGATAGGAACGATAATGCACCAGCAGGCTATCCAGTTGTCGGCCGACCGGAATATGAAAACCGGCAATATCACACTGCCCGGCACCCAGCCATTTGAGACTTTCCAGACTGCCTCCAAACTGAAGCTCCAGGTCGATTCCCGCCGTCTGCGCCATATTAGCCAGCAGGGATATACCGAGACCGTGACTGGCATGAACCCTGAGCGCGGCAGGGCGTTTACTGTCTATCACCGCTTCGATCTCGTCACGGATCGCATTCGACTGACGTTGAAACTCCGCTGCCAGTCCGGCCTCCAGACGAGACTCCGCTGCCAGTAGCGTGTTACCCAGTTCCGTCAGTCTCGCCCCACGACCGCGCTCCATGATGACCAGCGGTATGCCAAACACCTTGCGCCACTTTTCCAGCAGACCCCAGGCATGACGATAGGAGACAGTCTGTTGCGCAACCGCCGCACGCAGACTGCCGTGCTCCCTGATTAAGTGCAGCAGGGCGAACAGCTGAGGATCCATCTGATTCTGACCACGATCGCCAAAGCACCAGTTCAAATCAAACCTCAGTCGCATATTAGGAACTCCTGTTCATATTTACGTAATAAGCCCGCATGCATAGTATGCATCACTTATTGTCTATTTAGGCTTTTTAATACCTATTAATGTTGTGGAGAAAGAAATGTCACGTCAATCCCCCATCCTGCCAGGCGTCCTGCTGTTGCTGACATCAACACTGATCCAGGCACCTGCGGTTCATGCCGCAGAAGACCCATTGCTGGAATTGATCCGTATACTGAAAGAAAACAACACGATCAATCAGGAAGCCTACTCCACCCTGAAGAGCTCTATCGAATCGCGCCTTGCCACCAGCCCCGCGCCTGCTGATGCGAATGCGCCAAAGAAGGTAAAGGCGCAGATCAACTCACACAAGAAACTCGAAATCGCCTCCGATGATGGTGACTTCAAATTCCAGGTTGGTGGTCGTATCTATATCGACGCCGCCGCTTATGACGATGACAGGAGCGATATGGGAAATGGCACCGAACTGCGTGCTGCCCGCCTGTTTGCCGCCGGCACTCTGTGGGGAGACTGGAGCTTCAAGGGCCAGTACGACTTCGCCGATAACAAGACCAGCGTCAAGGATGCCTGGATTGCCTACAACGGCTTTGATTCTGTCTCGATTAAATTCGGTAATCAGAAAGAACCCTTCAGTCTGGAAAATATGACCAGCACCCGTTACACCACCTTCATGGAACGTGGTCTGCCAAACGCCTTCATCTCCTCACCCAGTGATCGCACTATTGGTGCCAGCGTGTTTACCAACGGTGCTAACTGGAGTCTGCATGGTGGTGTCTTTGGCAGCACCGCCGCCGACACCAGCGCAGCCACACCGGACTCGGGTTGGGCACTGGTGGGTCGCGCAAACTGGGCGCCAATCCATGAAAAAGGCAGGGTTCTACATGTCGGTGCCAGCGCCGGCTTGCGTTATCTCGATTCACGTGATGAGGCCGTCTCCTGGAAATCCAACAGCGGCACACATCTGACCAAGGTCACCCTGAGTAGTGCCACCATTAACAATGCCGATGATCTAAACCGCTTCGGTCTGGAAACCGCCGTCGTTATGGGCCCGTTCGCGATGCAGGCTGAATACATGTATGCCTCGGTGAATACCAGCAACGGTGTCGACCCGAGCTTCGACGGCTACTACATCGAGGGTAGCTATTACCTCACCGGTGAAACCCGTAATTACAATCCGAAAAAAGGTAACTTTGGACGCCTGACGCCACGCGGCATTGTTGGCAAGGGCGGTATTGGTGCCTGGCAAATCGCATTGCGTTATGACGCAATTGACCTGACCGATGACGGCATCATTGGTGGTGAGCAGGAAGACATCAGCATCGGTCTGAACTGGCAGACCACACCGAACATTCGTTTCATGGCCAACTACGTCAGGGTACTCGACGTCGACCGTCCGGGTAATGCCCGCGATGGCGATGAACCTTCTGTGTTCCAGTTGCGCGGCATGGTTGATTTCTAATCGTTTGCACAGAGACAGATCAGGAAACTAAAAGCGATTAACCACGGAGGACACAGAGAAGGCATGTAAGAAAAAGGAAAAGCATATATTCCTTTCAACTCAGTGCTCTCTGTGTACTCCGTGTTAAAAAACATTGATCTTTGTAACAACAGACAGCTATCAAACAGAATTATTTGAGGATGTAACATGAAAGTCTTATTACATTTATTCGCACTACTACTGGCTCTGACCATCGGCTCGGTTCAGGCCGAACCACAGGTACTTCGTATTGCAACCACCACCAGTACCGACAACACCGGTCTGTTAAAGATCCTGCATCCCCCGTTTGAGAAAAAATACGAGGTTCGCATTGATGTGATCGCCGTCGGAACTGGCAAGGCACTACGTTTGGGTAAAAACGGTGATGTGGATCTGGTCTTTGTGCATGCGCCGGGGGCCGAACTGAAGTTTACCGACGAAGGCCACGGTGTTGATCGCAGCCCGGTCATGCATAACGACTTCGTGATTGTCGGTCCAAAAGCAGATCCTGCCGGTCTGGGCAAAGCCACGTCTATGTCAGATGCGATGCACAAACTCGCCAGCAGTGGCGAGAGTTTTGTCTCACGCGGTGATGACTCAGGGACGCATAAAAAGGAACTCGGTCTGTGGAATGCCGCCAGCATCAATCCGGAAGGCGCATGGTATCTATCCGCTGGCCAGGGCATGGGGGCCGTACTTCAGATCGCCAATGATAAACAGGCCTACGCACTCACCGATCGCGGAACCTATATCGCATTGCGTGACAAGCTGGAAAGTGTGGTCGTTTACGAAGGTGCAGAAGAGTTATTCAACCCCTATCACGTAATTGCCGTGAACCCGGAGAGACATCCGCACAGCAACTATGCAATGGCGAAGAACTATACAGCATACCTGCAATCCGCAGAGGGTCAGGGCATTATCCGTGATTTCCGCATGCGTGGTGAACCGTTATTTATTCCTGATGTAATCAAGTAGTCCCCTGCCTGTCCGCCAGGGAAGGCGGATACTGGGAGGCGGGTTTCGGCTCGCCTCCACCCTTTTTTTCTTTCCTTTTTTAATTACCGGACTCTACGCGCCATAAGCCCTTCGAATGGAGTCATATTTTTTTAACATGAGCGTTTGATTTCAACGTTCCTTTTCGCCTTCATCGCGAAATACAACGCTACAGTACAGATACACCAGTGACAATCCCTGCCACTCTTCCTTTATAGTTAGCACACCATGCAAACCATCACCAATACCGGACAGGCCGAACAAACGATCAGCAAATCCCGCTTCATTGCAGTCGCGCAACAATGTACAAATGAAACCGAAGTCGCCATATTCCTGCGTGGCCTTACGCAACAACACACTACTGCAAATCACCTCGCTTTTGCGTATCAACTCAAAAATGCACAGGGTATCGTCCAACGCATGAATGATGCCGGGGAACCGTCCGGTACTGCAGGTCGTCCTATATTGCAGCATATAGAAGGACAGGAACTGGTGAACGTTTGTATCGGCGTGATCCGTTATTACGGCGGCGTCAAACTCGGTACCGGTGGTCTGGCGCGCGCCTATGGAGGCACTGCAAAACTGGCGCTTGATGACGCCAGGCTAATTCCCTTTGTTGAGATGCAGGAAATAACACTAACGCTCGATTACCGCAGCCTTGATCAGTTCATCCGTGAACTGGAAAGCCTGAACGGGAAAATTATTGATAAGCAGTTTGCTGAGCGGGTGATCGTCGTTGCTGTGTTGCCGGTGGATT
>JBFIID010000002.1:0-28863 GCA_041601415.1 Gammaproteobacteria bacterium | reverse complement strand
TGCGCTTGCTCAATGCCTTATGCAGGTTCGACCAGCATACGACCACGCATTTCCATATGCAGGGCGTGACAGAACCACTGGCAATAGAACCAGTGTACGCCCGGACGATCCGCCTTGAAGGTTACGGAAGCAGTGGCCTGTGGACCAACCTCCATCACCAGACCATAGTTGGCCATGGTGAAGCCGTGGGTCAGGTCATCGATCTGATCATTATTGGAAACAATAATCGTAACTTCATCACCCTGCTTGACTGTGAACTTCTCCATACTGAAGTTTGGTGCAACAGACCAGATGTAAACACGTACTTTGTTTCCATCACGCACGAACTTGGAGGTCTCACCCAGAATCACACCATCTTTCTCTGCCTGTGCACTGGCATCGGCCCACATCGAGTCACCCTTGGTCCAGGTGGAATCCGGGTTAACACGATCGGTACGCACGATAATGCAGTCATGTGGCTCAGCGAAGGTTGGACCATCGTGTACCAGCTTCAGTTTGTCGCCGGTGATATCGATCAACTGTTCATTCTCAGGTTTCAGAGGACCCACATTGATGTAGCGATCCTTGGAGAACTTATTGAGAGAAATAAGCCACTTGCCATCGGCCTCTTTGGTTTCACCCATGGAGGTGTGGTTATGTCCAGGCTGATAATGCACATCCAGCTTGTCGATGATGTAATCGACCTTTTTGCCATTGTAGTGTTCGATGGCCTTGTCGATATTCCACTTCACGGCCTGACTGTCAAGGAACAGGGTGGTGAAGGCATTACCCTTGCCATCAAACGCGGTATGCAATGGGCCAAGACCCAGTTCCGGTTCGGCAACCACGGTATCACGCGGCTTGATCTTGTCCTTGAACATATCAGGGAAACGTCTGACGTCGAGCACCGTCACGGTAGGAGAGAGCTTACCGTTGATCATAATGTGCTTGCCATCGGGCGCAGTGTTACAACCATGTGGGCTATTCGAAACAGGGATGTAACGGGTGTAAGGAGAACCCTTACGGCCATCAAGTACCGCAACGCCATTGATCTTCTTGAAGTCGCCTTTCTTGACACCGGCCTCAATCGCCTTGATATCGAAGACCACGGCCCAGTCCTGCTCATTGGAGGTCATACCGGCCAGATTGACAGCCTCTTCACTGTTGTAACAGGTAGACACCGCATACAGGCCCTGATAATCCGCATCACAGTTATCCAGGTTACCGTCGACCATCACCTGCCAGGCAACTTCCATACTATCGCCATCAATGGCAGAGAAGATCGCATGATATTTTTCTGGATCATCCAGTACGCTGCCATCATTTGGAATAGGTACACGGTGTTCACCATTGGCAAACACATAACCGGTACGAGGATATTTCTGTGGGCGCAGACCATGAATGTCAGAGGCGTTCGGGATTTCGATGATCTTGTCACACTTCATCACATCACAACGTACACGCGCGACACGGGTATTGGCCTTATCATTCATAAACAGATAGCGACCATCATAGGTGCCATCGGTAAAGGACATGTGTGGGTGATGGAGATCGCCGTTCTGCCAGATACCACCACGTGTTTTCAGAAACTCTTTAGTCTCTGGCAACAGGCCTTCGGTCAGAATTTTGCGACTCTCATTGGTAATACCCCAGCCTGTCGCACTGCAGACATTGAAAACAGGTACACGCATCAGTTCACGCATGGACGGAATACCCAGAATGCGTAACTCACCCGCCTGACCACTACTCCAGAAACCATAGTAATCGTCCAGGTCCCCCGGGCCGACTTCTGCCTTACTGCCCTGTGCCGCCATTGCTGCACGCGGCGATAATAAAGCCGAACCTGCGGTCCCGGCCAGTGCTCCCGCACCCACACCTGCCACAGCGGCAGCGCGTGCGGAATTACTGAGTAACTCCCGTCGAGTTATCCCCTTTTCTTCCATATTCTCAGTTAATTTTTTAGCCATAGTTTTACACCCTTTTCGTTTAACCCTGTTACTGACGCTTCGTCGTTATTTGCCTGTACAGGCAACTTTTATGTGAACCTCCGGGAGAGACTAAAGCAACTCATCCGGAGTCGAAAAATTCAACCAGATAATCGTTAACAAGCAACAACATCATGTGTCCTTTTTGTCTGGTGGGTTGCCGACCTTGATCTGCGAAATCATATTGGCAATATCATCCTTACTGGTGCCTGATGTTCGCGCTGCCTGTCGTTCCTGTTTTTGCCGCTTTTTGATCACGACGGGACATTGATGACTATCAAAATACATCACCTGACAGTGCAGACAATAGAGGCATTCATTGGAATTAATATTGCCTTCCGGATGAATCGCTCCCACCATGCAATCGTTACGACAACGTTGGCACTGCGTGCCACATTCCTTGTAACGTCGCAGCCACTCGAAAATACGCAGACGTCCCGGGATAGCGAGGGCTGCACCTAATGGGCAGATATAACGACAATAGAATCGCTCGACGAACAGTCCGATGAACAATAGCCCCCCGGCGAATAGTACAAAGGGCCATTCGCGAGCGAATTTAAGTATGATACTGGTCTTAAACGGTTCCACTTCGGCGAGCCGCTCTGCCCAGCCCAGCGAATGCAAAGAGAAACCAAACAGCACCAGAAAAATAATATATTTGAGTGCCCAGAGACGTTCATGTAGTCCCCAGGGCAGGGTTAGCTGTGGCACCTTGAAAAACCTGGCAACTCGATTCAGTAATTCCTGCATGGCACCGAAGGGGCATAGCCAGCCACAGAAAGGACCTCGTCCCCAAAGCAATAAGGAGGCAGCGACCGAGCTCCATAGAATGAAAATCATCGGATCCATGAGGAAGTATTCCCAGCTGAAACCTGTCGCCAGTGCATTGAACACCGTCAGGATATTCACCACGGACAACTGTGCATTGGCATACAGTCCGAGACCAAACAAAGTAAAGATCAGAAACCCGATGCGTAGCCTGTCGGCCAGAAGGGGATATTTAACCAGCGTGTTCTGGAAGAAAAAGATCAGCGTCAGTGCAATCAGACCGATGCACAGCAGCGTGATTTCGGGGATCCTGGCCCACCACATTTTCTGCCATAAGGGGGTAGTATCAGCCGAGAACTCTGTGTTGTTGCTCGCCTCGGATGATGATGCAGCAGGAGCTGGCTGCATGTATTTATTCGGTAATGAATAATCCAGATCGAAAGTCAGAAACGCCTTTTCGGTCGGGCCAATCGCACGTCCTACAAGTAGTTCCAGTTTCCACGGCAGGGTTGGATCGAAACCAATCTCTGGTGGTATGCGAAACAGATCAACGTCGACAAAATCAATCGCTCCCTCCGCCTCTACATAACGCAGCCGTTTATGCTGTCGGTCATGAAAACGGATTGAATTATCACCCTGAATCAACTGAAAGCGGTCAAAGATACCGCCCCGCACATAACCGGAGCCCTTGAATGAATAGCGACCATTACCCGCCAGCATGATGGCCTGCTGACCCGGCTGAAGTTTTTTCAACATGTTGTTGTATTCGGCTTCACCCAGCATGCTACGTCCAATGCTCGGCACTGAAACAAGCCCTGCATAGAGTTCAATGAAAACATCATTGGGATCGCCCTCTTCGGGTCGATCTGCGGCGGGAATATTACCGGCTTCCTCAAACGCCTGATTGACCTGCTGGACGCTGACTTTCAAACGTCTTACCGAGCCATCACTGATCAGGCTTATCCAGTCCACCACTTTATCGAAATCCGGTTTCAATACTTTTCCAGGACCAGATACCTTTCGTTCCGGTTTCAGGCCTGCGAGCGCATAGGCTCTCGCCACCTTGATGGCGCTACGAATTATCGTGTCATCCATCACCATCACGGTAACCGTGGCTCCGGACACCACATCCACCTGATGATCATCCTGTTGGCCTTCGGCAAAACTTTTCATGTTCATGCCGACGTATGTATCCAGCACCGCAACGATGCGCGCCTCAGGAATACCGATCAGGACAATGGGTTCGTGATGTTCGACCAGAATCACTTTCTGGATCAGCGTCTGCATATCCATGGCAACCAGCATATGGATAGGCTTACCAGAGTAGCCGGTGGAGTTGACGTAATCTGAATTGATGAAGACGTAGCCCAGTTGTTCATCGCCCTTGAAGGCAGGTGCAACGGGAGGACTGCCCTCGATATCACCCAGACGATCGGCTCCGGGAAACACCTCCTGCGGGTTCAAGCCAGAAAAAAACTTCGGTAAAACAGGGTCTTGTGCGGCGGCGGTTGTAAAACTTGTAACTAACAGGCATATCAGCAGGAGGCAATACAGTACCGGGCTACTGGTGCGCGATCCTGCTGGCACACTGTTGTTTCTGAGCATTCCCGTTGTGAGTCCATACTGACCCACCCAAGACAATCGCTGATTGCCTGACATCGCCATTTGTATCCGTCCATTTTGCACCGAAGCAGGAGGGTATCAGTGTGAACTGGCGACTAACTTGATGCATATCAAGTCGAAAAAACGCTTGCCTCAGGGGCTCATCCTGAACCTTCAAAACCAGCCTTCAGTTAAGTCTAAACAGCTCCTTCCAGAGTAAATCACTCTACCGTGAGTGCCTGTTCATTCAGTAATAATGCAATGGATCATATATACCGATGTACCCCATATAGGTGACGCATTTACCGACCTGAATCATTAAGCTTTAGTCACGAAGTACTTCAGCAACGCATGCGTTTTTCAGCTTGATACAAAATACTGGCTAGCGTGTCTATCCCGGTCGCTGGTAAAGATCGGCTGGCGCTGGTCAATGTTAACTAACAACAGGAGTGTGAGGCAGACTTTCAGCAAGGGAGCGTACTGCATCTGAAAATCGGCCTTTAACAGGGAGATAAAAAGTGAAACTACGAATTCATGTCTGTAATAACGATCAGGATGCCGATAAAGTCATTGAGGGTCTGAATGCACGACCCAATTTTCGCGCTCTGAATCTGAGAAAAATTGACGATTATCACCTGGTCATCAATGACCATTGTGGTTCTATCGACAGCCCGGACCTGAAAAACCTGGGTAAAGTCTGCGTTGTCTATGAGAGCTAAAGACTCCTCTGATCAGGCAGACCTTATCCATTTCGCAACCGTTGACGCCACCTTATGATTATCCAGATAGCCGTATAGCTTATGTGGATTGGTACCATGACTACCCACCCAGAAGGTATAGATCTCTCTGTCTTTAATTCGTTTTGTCAGTCCTTTTTTCTGCATCTCGTAAAAATCATCTGCCAGATCTTCATCGCGTGCGACAAAATCATCTGTCGCGGTAAAATTCTGCCATTCGATAATATTTGAGGGGTATCGGCCATCATCGGGTTCGTGACTGTCATACAGTTGTTTGCTCACTGACTCCTCCCCCAGAGGCGACCCCAGGGTGATAAACAGGCTGATTTTTTTATCCCTCACCCGTTTGTATTCACTCATGCGGCTTAGTTTCCAGAGCACGTCATAGGCGACAATGCTGCCCATTGAATGGCCAATCAGGCAGATCTCATCACCCGACTCCAGGGCCGGAACCAGAATGCTCTGCAGACGTTCCCGGACCATGGAACCGACGGTGCGGTATTCAAAATATGCCGCCAGATCGGGCAACACCGCGTTTATGAGTTTGTCATTCAGACCAAAAAGTCGTGCAATCGGGCTCACGATGTCAGCAATTTCATCCAGATAACGCATATCCTTATGTTCGGCTAACAATTTTCGATATGCGGATTTATTCTGCTTTGATGTGGGCCGGGCCAGAAGAGTCTCTAAATCGGCGTCATAACTTCCGTTTTTTTCATATTTATACGGCCACTTTGTGAGAAAATCTGCGACCACTTTCTTCTTCGGCTTTTGCTTGCTGGCCCACATCAGTGCGTTATTAATATCACCGTAGTAGGCCAGTTTGAGTTTTACCTCACCTGATTCAATTTTTTCGGCACTACTCTCATCGGCACGACGCAAACCATTCAGCAGGGACTTCCGCACCAGCTTGAATTTTTCTTTTTCCCGGGGTTTTGTTGCACGTCCGTGGATCACAATAATTTGCCTGGCCATTGAGCATACCTGCCTGTTTATACGAATAGATGTGATATGAGCTTAATCAAGATAGGGGGCTTATTCATCACCCATATGGGGTATTCGCCACGAACGGGTTACGGCGGGAATGTGTAAGACTCTATTTTCAGCGAGTGCGAAGGCCTGGTGCCATTTGCTGCAGAGCATGTCGAGCGGATAATCGATCATGCCCCGCAGAGCTGCGCCGCTGACAAACTAGTCGAGTTCGTCAACCGCCAGCTTGTAATGCGGATCTTCCAGCTGATTAATCTCAACCAGGTCAGAGGCCTTCTCCAGTAGTGCTTTGCATTCTTCGCTCAGGTGGCGAAGGTGCAGGGTCTTACCCGCACGAACATAACGATCCGCCAGATTATCAATCGCCTCCAGCCCGGAATGATCAACGACTCGCGAGTGGGCAAAATCAATAATGACTTCGTCTGGATCATTGCGTGGATCAAACATGTCATTGAAATATTTGATTGAGCCAAAAAATAGCGGCCCCTGGGGAAGATAGATTTTGGTCTTGCCGTCATTCTCCAGACGACTTTCAACCAGCATATGTTTTGCGTGTTCCCAGGCAAATACCAGTGCCGAGACGATGACACCGACTACCACGGCGATCGCCAGATCGGTCAGTACTGTCACCACAGTCACCAGCACAGCAACAAACATATCGGCCTTTGGCACTTTACCGAGCATATTGAAACTGGCCCATTCAAAGGTGCCGATAACGACAATGAACATCACGCCCACCAGTGCCGCGACAGGAATACGCTCGATCAGCCCCGAACCGAACAGGATAAAGCCCAGCAGGAATAAGGCGGCGGCTATACCGGACGCACGACCACGTCCACCGGAGTTGATGTTGATCATGCTCTGCCCAATCATTGCGCAGCCACCCATACCACCAAACAGACCGGTGACGATATTTGCCGTGCCCTGTCCAATACATTCACGGTTGCCACGCCCACGGGTCTCTGTCAGTTCATCGATCAGACTCAGCGTCAGCAGCGATTCGATCAGGCCAATGGCGGCCAGGATCAGCGCATAGGGGAAAATAATTCGCAGGGTTTCCAGACTGAACGGCACCATCGGCAAATGAAACTGCGGCAGGCCTCCGGCAAGCGTAGCGGCCGGATCACCTGTCATATTGCTCAGCACATCCTGTACCGTCAGGGTATTCAGATCCAGTCCAATCACCAGCAGGCTAATCACAATGATGGCCGCCAGCGTAGATGGCACGGCACGCGTCAGTAGCGGTAAGAACTGAATAATGGCCATGGTCAGGGCGACCAGTCCGATCATCAGCCAGAGCGGATCACCTGACATCCAGACCTCTTTACCGGCATCGTCGAGGAATTTGAACTGTTTAAGCTGGGCAAGGAAGATCACAATCGCCAGACCATTCACGAAACCCAGCATCACCGGGTACGGCACCATACGGATAAACTTTCCCAGATGCAGCAGGCCGGCAATGACCTGCAAAAAGCCCATCAACACCACGGTGGCAAACAGATATTCAACCCCGTGATCGGCGACCAGTGCCACCATCACCACCGCCAGCGCGCCAGTGGCGCCCGAGATCATGCCCGGACGACCGCCGAGAATCGCCGTAATTAAACCGACCATAAAGGCGGCATACAGACCAACCAGTGGTTCCACGCCAGCAACAAATGCAAAGGCCACGGCCTCGGGCACCAGAGCCAGGGCAACAGTAAGTCCAGACAACAGGTCTTTCTTCAAGTTACCCGTTCGAGAGTAAATTAATCTAATCATGGGGAAATTTCGTGCCGGTATGGCGGTTGCGAATCAGAATGCGCTGCAGTCTAACATTTTGTGCAGTGCAGCGTAAGAATATAAAGCCCTGTGAAATGGACTGTTAAAGACCGGTGTCTAATATCTGCTAGAGCCGTACAAAGACCTGATCACGATGAAGGATCAGTTTAATAGACGATTTTTCAAGCGGCGGAAAAGACTGCCGGGAGGTTGCAGCATAGGTTGTGTTGCTTCATACGCCTGTTCCGTGACTTCTGTAACGTCGACCGTCACTTCCTCTCGAAACTCTTGCTCATCGACTTCGTCTTCCACAGTCTCAATGTCCTCTGCAAGGCTATATTCTGCGCTTAACCAGTCTGCTATCTGTTTAAGGTGTGGGCTCCTGGCCACATTGACCCCAAGCACAGGTGCGAAACTCGTTAATTTTTGTATTCCAGCAGCCAGCAATTGATGTGTACTCCTGCTGTTAATCGACAGGCTATCGGCATAGCGCATTGAGAGTTCATCTAGCTCCTGCGCCTTATTTTCAAGCCTGGTAAGCTCCGGTAAGTGGCAGAGTTCATTGGCAAACATCGCCAGTACATGCAGCTTTCTTTCATCCGACGCGCAACTTGATGGGCGATAGGTATTCCTGGACTGCATGCTTTGCAGGATCACCTCCGGGAAGCCCCAGTCCCTGGCGACGGCAATGCCCAGTTCATCGATATGTAATCCCAGAACCTCTTTGGCAGCATCAGACATCCGATAGTCATGTTCACGCATGATATCGAGGATTTCCTGGTATTCGTCCGGGAAATAGAAAATCACCAGACTACGCCCCAGGTCATGGAACATGCCACACAAAAACGCCTCTTCCGCATTCCTGAGCCCCTGTGTGGTTGCCAGATGCCGGGCCATCAAACCACTCATGAAGGAGGCGATCAGTGAATCCTGCAACTCAACAGACTGCTCCTTGTCCTGCATGTGATTGAAGAACATCAGGGTATTACAGGCCTGCCTGACCTGATCCATACCGAGGATACGGATTGCATCCGACACGGTTTTCACCTGTCCCTTAAAGCCCGCATAGAAGGATGAGTTAGCCAGCTTCAGAAGTTTATTGGTTACCGCGTAATCCCGCAGAATTGTATTCGCCAGCTGTTTGCCAGAGGCCTTGCTGTCTACCGAGGTCATCTGGTTAATATCGATCAGGGTTCGGGACAGGGCCGGAAAATCTTTTTTGCGTTTCATCTTGCGCAATAGAAACTCCACCGTGGCGTGATGTTTCTCCGCCTCGAGGGGTTCCATCGCGCGTCGATAATCATCCAGCATCTCACAGGCATCGGCATAGCGTTCACCCGGCTCTCTGCTCAGCGCTCTGAGAATGACTTTTCCGATGCGGCCGTGACTGTCCGCCTCAAGCAATGGCCCAGTCGCAATCACACCCTCCTTGATCTGCTGGATGATTTCGTAATCATCCTTGGCCTGTATCACAGGGTGACCTGCCAGTAGTTCATAGAAGATCAAACCCAGTGCGTAGACATCGGTATGAGGGCCAAGCCGTGTCGCCGTAAAATGTTCGGGAGACATATAACGTGGGGTGCCAATCACATGCTGCCCAGTATCGTTCAGGTTTTCTGCCAGGCGAGAGAGGCCAAAATCCATAATGCGTGGCACGCCTTCTGCGTCCAGCATGATATTACGAGGGCTGAGATCGAGGTGGGTGATGCCCTGCGCATGCGCATGAGCCACACCTTGAAGGATATTTTGCATCAGCTGACAGGCCCGTTCATAAGGGACCGCGCCTTTGGTGCGAACATAGGTCCAGAGGGTCTCACCCGAGACATATTCAAACACCAGATAAATCCTGTCCGCATGTTTGCCAATTTCATAAATGGCAACGATATTCGGGTGATGAAGTCGACCGAGGGCTCGCGCTTCAATAGGCACCTTGCCCGCATGCCCGGGGTGATCCGAACGGCCCATCGCCTGATGTAATAATTTGATCGCGACCGGTCGACCGATCTGTTCATCCCTGGCCAGATAAACAGTTCCTTCCATCCCTTTACCCACGCGCTTACTCAGGATGAAACGACCTATCCTGTACTGCTTATTGCCATTTTTCACAGCTGTCACAACATTTGCCATTTCAGAACCGAAATCCCCTGAACGGTTTCATTATCGATATGCCCTGTTGAAACGGGCTCCTTTAGTCATATCCACACGTTCGCGCCGCAGTGTTCTCTGCCTATACCCTTTATCCGCCATTTCCGGCAAAACTGTTGGTTTTCGTCGCAAATTATTGGCAATTCAGGAAAATTAGTTATTTGCGTGGCTATATTGTTTCGCGGATACCCTGCTTTTCATGGATAGTTCTCTGTTTTATTCAGTAGCGTTGACAGTTGCGACGGAGGAACCTGGAATCTCCGATACAGGTCCCAGCCTGCTCATGCCCAGCCAGACGATTCCCAGAACCGAACTCAATCACAAACTTTATTACCAAAACATTGATATCTCAGCTAGGTAGGGATAATCCGGACGATTATTATTAACTGTTAAACCTGGTGACAGGCAACAAACAGAGGTTCAGATTCACCAAATCCATGACGACACCCTCAGCACAACAACCAGAGCACGACCATTTGAGTGAAGACTTCTATTCAAGGGTCTTTCATGACAGTTCTGGACTGATGACAATCAATGAATACGGCACCGGCAGGTTCATCGATTTTAATCAGCGATTTTCTGAAGTAACCGGCTACAGCCGGGAAGAGTTACTCGGTAAAAGTACCCTGGACATTCAGATCTGGGCAGATCTGGAGGAACGACAGGCCTTTTACACGGCGCTGGATGCAGAAGGCAGAATCTCCGAAATGGAATGTCGTTATCGATTAAAGGACGGCCATATCTATGATTATCTAATCTCCGCCAGCATCATTGAGTTCGGACAATTACGCGCAATCCTGTTTGTCGGTAAGGATATTACCGAGCAGAAAAAGATGGCCGCTGCACTGCGACGCTCCGAGGAAAAATTTGCCCTCGCATTTTCATTCTCTCCTGATGCCATGGTCATTACCCGTCTCGACGATGGGAAATTAATCGAAACAAATCAAATCACCGCCGAGATGTTCGGCTACGAACAGAATGTCGTGCTCGGCAAAACCATGCATGAGCTTTCCATCTGGGCCGACGAATCACAACGCGAGATTTTAAAACAGCGATTACTCAGTGATGGACATGTACGTAATATGGCGACGCAGATGCGTCGACGGGATGGTTCACTCATCGAAGTGAACCTATCGGCCAGCCTGGTTGAACTGGATGGTGAAAACTGCCTGATCACAACGATCAGGGATGTCACTGAAATCAGACAGGCGCATGCAGATCTGATCGCGTCTGAGCAAAAATTTTCCAGCGCCTTTCATGGCAGTACCGATGTAATGGTCATCATTCGGCCCGGCAGCGGATTAATACTCGATGTTAACAAACGCTTTACAGAACTGACCGGTCATCGGCGCGAGGATGTGATCGACAAATCAACCGTCGATATCCATGCCTGGGCCTATAGCGAAGAACGCGATGAATTCTACCGCCTCCTGAATCAACAGGGCTTTGTGCAGGACATGCCGTCTCATCTGGTCTCTTTCGACGGCGTAATCCACGACTACAAGGTCTCTGCCAATATCATATCGATTGCGGGTGAACCTGCAGTCAATGTGGTTTGTCGGGATTGCTCCGATCAGAAAAGGGCCGAACGCGAACTGATGCGCTCTGAAGAGAAATTCAAGCGCGCCTTCCAGTCCAGTCCGGATTCAATCACCATTTCGCGCTTCACCGACGGCAAGGTGGTTGATATCAATGAAGGCGGTGTTCGCCTGTTTGGCTATTCACGTGATTATGCGATTGGTCGGAACATTATCGATCACGACATTTGGGTTGAGCCCAAAGATCGGGATCGAATGAAGGACAGGATCGCCCGCGATGGACACCTGGTGAACTTCCATACGCAGATGAAAAACCAGCAGGGTGATGTGCTTGATGTGATGCTCTCTGCTGAACCAATTATTCTCGATGGCGAAAGCCATATGGTAGTGACCACACGTGATGTGAGCGAACTGAAGCAAACTGAACGCGCGCTGCGCGATTCCGAAGAAAAGTTTTCCAAGGCCTTCCACTCTAATCGTGACTCCATCACCATCACTGTTCTGAAAACAGGCATGATCATCGATGTGAACCGCGGTACAGAACGAATTTTTGGTTATCCTGCGGAGGAGATAATTGGAAAAACATCCCTTGAAATGGGTTTCTGGGTCGATCCCGACGATCGTACACAGTTAGTTCGAGAGCTTCAGGTCAGGGGCTTCGTCATTGATATGGAAGCACGCATGCGTCGTGCTAATGGAGAGATTCTGGATGCGTCCGTAACAGGCGATGTGATCGAACTGGACAATCAGGAATGCCTGGTAATAACCGTACGTGATATCACAGAAATTAAACGTGCAGAACAGGAACTGACACTGGCCGCAACCACCTTCAATTCTCAGGATGCCATTGTCATAACCGACAGCGAGGCCAACATACTGCGGGTAAACCCGGCTTATGAACGGATCACTGGTTACAGCGCAGAAGAGATGATCGGCAAGAACCCGCGCATGCTTAAATCAGGTTTACACCCCCCTGAGTTTTACCAACAGATGTGGCAAGAATTACTGGAAACTGGAAACTGGCAGGGTGAAATCTGGGATAAACGCAAAAACGGCGAAATCTATCCGCAATGGGAGACCATCACTGGGGTAAAAAATGAGGCCGACGAGATTACCCACTATGTAGGAATCCTGCAGGACATCACCGAGCGTAAGCAGGCAGAATCCCAGATCGAACGTCTGGCTTTCTATGATGCCCTGACGGATCTACCGAATCGAAGACTGTTACTGGATCGTCTGGAGCATGAGCTACACGCGGTGATTCGGCGCAATGAATGCGGTGCATTACTGTTTATTGATCTGGATAACTTCAAGACCATCAATGACTCACTGGGGCACCCTGTGGGAGATGCGCTACTGGTAAAAGTGGCGAACCGTCTGAAACAGGCACTCCGCGATTGCGACACACCGGCGCGTCATGGGGGTGATGAGTTTGTAGTCCTGCTGTCTGATCTGGGCAGCGATCTGGGGACTGCCACCGAGAGCACCATGACCGTGGTAAATAAAATCCAGTCGGAATTGTCTCAACCTTATTCCTTGCAGGGTTATCAGCATCAGCTCACGCTCAGCATCGGGGTCGCGATGTTTCCGCATGACAGTGACAATCGGGATGACCTGCTGAAATATGCCGATACCGCGATGTATCGAGCCAAGGAAGCGGGACGCAATACCGTGTTCTTTTATCACCCTGATATGCAGTACATCGCGGATCGACGCCTCGGTCTGGAGATCGAACTGCGTCAGGCCCTGACAAATCACGAATTCAGGCTTTATTGCCAGCCCCAACTGGACAGTAATGGAGCTCTCCGTGGGCTTGAATCATTGATCCGCTGGCAACACCCGAAACAAGGTCTACTCAAACCCGATGAGTTTATCCCGGTGGCCGAAGAAACAGGCCTGATCGTACCCATTGGAGAATGGGTGCTGAGAGAATCCTGCCGACAGATGCAAAACTGGCTAGACACCGGGCAGGCGCATAGAAAACTGCTGATAGCCGTTAATGTCAGCGCCAGACAGTTCCGTCAGGCAAATTTTGTAGATCGGGTCAAAGGCATCATGAGTGACACCAGACTGCCATTCGAGAACCTGATGCTGGAACTCACCGAGGGTGTATTAGTAGAGAGCATAGCCGACACCATTACCAAGATGGAGGCACTGAAGGCGCTGGGTATTCGCATTTCGATTGACGACTTCGGCACGGGCTATTCCTCACTTTCATACCTGAAGCGGATGCCTCTGGATCAGCTGAAGGTCGCTGAGACCTTTGTTAAGGATATTACCCGGGACAAGGGAGACGCCGTGATTGTAGAAACTATCATCGCGATGGCCAGACACCTGGATCTGGAGGTCATTGCCGAAGGCGTGGAGCAGCAAGCAGAGTTACATTTTCTCCAGGCCCAGGGCTGCCATCTGTTTCAGGGCTACTACTTTAGCCACCCCTTGCCGACAGAACAGATGACGGCTTATCTGCAAAAATCCATCCTGCCGCTCAGGTAGGCTCGACCTGGGCCCACGTCGCCCCATCAGTCTCAGCCTCTGGCTGTAAGGCCGCGTCCATTCGTCTACGCCAATATGCCCGGAGTTGCCAGCAGGGGGGCTGATGCGGATAATACGCCCTCCCGAAACCTGGCATATTGAGGAAAACCCAGTGACAGAGCAGTTAAGACCATTACCCGAAGACTTTTTCAAGGACTGGAAGGCACGCGAAGCCCTGGCCGAAGGCATGATACCCATGATCGGCAAGCTTTACCGTGAAAACAATGTGTCCCTGTACATGTACGGTAAACGCATGGTCAACCAGACTGTCACTGACCTGATGAAGAGTCATCGCTTCGTGCGTCAGGTCGAACAGAACGAATTATCCGAATTTGATACCCACCCGATGATTAAGGCTATTTCCAGCCTGCAGCTGGGTCCGGCACATATTGATGTCGGCAAGATGATGTTCAAATACGAGGCCGAGGGCGGCAAACGCAGCGAGATGGATTTTGTCCGGGAAGAACTCGCCGATCTAATCGGTTCCGACAAAAAGCCCCTGCCAGAACCACAGGATGTCGTGCTGTACGGTTTTGGACGCATTGGTCGTCTGCTCACCCGTCTGATGATCGACAAGGCCGGTGGCGGTGATGTGTTACGCCTCAGGGCCATCGTGATTCGCAAGGGCAAGAACGAAAAGGATCTGGAAAAACGCGCCGCTCTACTGCGCAGGGATTCTGTCCACGGTTCCTTCAATGGCACCATCCGTGTGATTCACAAGGACAACAAATTCGTCATTAACGGCAACGAAGTACAGATCATCTACGCCAATGCGCCGGACGAAATTGATTACACCGATTACGGCATTAGCAACGCGATCATCATAGACAACACCGGTGTCTGGAAAGATGAAGAAGGCCTGGGTCAGCACCTGCGCCCTGGCGCATCCCGGGTTATGCTGACGGCACCGGCCAGTGGCAAGATTCCGAATATCGTCTACGGAATTAACGATAACCAGATCACCCCGGAGGTCAAAATCATTTCCGCCGCCTCCTGTACCACCAATGCCATCGCACCGGTGCTCAAGGTCATGCTGGATGAATACGGAATTCAGAACGGTCATGTTGAGACCGTCCATTCCTATACCAATGATCAAAACCTGATCGATAACTTCCACAAAGGTGACCGACGTGGTCGTAGTGCGGCGCTGAATATGGTGCTGACCTCGACGGGTGCGGCCAAGGCCGTCTCCAAGGCAGTACCGGAACTGGAAGGCAAACTGACCGGTAACGCGATTCGCGTACCCACACCAAATGTCTCCATGGCCATCCTTAATCTGCAACTGGATCGTGAAACCAATGTCGAGGAACTGAATGAATTCCTGCGTCATCAGGCCCTGTATTCAAAACTCCAGCAGCAGATTGGTTACACCATTTCGACCGAAGCGGTATCGACGGACTTTGTCGGTTCACGCCAGGCCTGCGTGATTGATTCACAGGCCACCATCGTTTCTGGCAAGAGTGTGGTGTTGTACTGCTGGTACGATAATGAGTTCGGCTATAGCTGTCAGGTTATGCGTTGTATCGAAAAATTCGCCGGTGTTCACTGGCCAGCCTACCCGCTGGAAAAACCACCACTGGCTTGATCACAGACACAGCCTCTGACAGGTAAAACCCGTAAGCGAAGTCTGCTTACGGGTTTTTTATTGCCTGCAGCACCGGTGGCATAGTTAATATACAAAACAGTCAACACAGGAAAGATCAGTCATGGCATATGATGAAGGTCTGGCAGAACGATTGCGTGAGGTCTATGCAGAGCAGCTCGATCTGGTGGAAAAAAAGATGTTTGGAGGACTGGCCTTCATGGTCTCTGGACACATGAGCTGTGGAGTGGTCGATGACCGCTTGATGGTGCGAGTCGGCGCGGATCAATATCAGGCCGCTCTGCAACAGGCACATACAGGTGAAATGGATTTCACTGGCAAACCTTTGCGTGGTTTTATATATGTCGAAGCAGCGGGTTTAGAATCGGATCAGGAACTGCGTGAGTGGGTCGAAAAAAGTCTACGCTTTGTCAATTCACTGCCCCCCAAATGAATCAGTTTATCCGCCAGAGTTAAGCAGACTCCGGACAAAAAAAAACAGGTCAGACCTGTTTTAATTTTCCATGCCTTTGCAATCCCTTGCTACTTATTATTACCTCAGCTTCGACGCCTACACTGCTCAGTTGAGCTGAGTAGGCCGGTGGCGATTTAAAATCTCAACCACCTCGGCTGTTGCGCTTTCAGGCATGATGACCTTTACCTGTGAACTCTCCTCATCGGCATAGATTTTCTCTCTGGGAATATCCTTGTTCACCAGATCATCAACTACGTTCTGTAGCGCAAACCTGTCAGCAAATACCGCAGTAATTGTCTTGTTCATCATTTTCGCTCCTGTAAGGTTTTAATATCAGCCCTGCAGCAACGGCCGTTGGTACACCGCTGGTCGTCACGCAGAACCTCCCGAAAGAAGCAGGTGACGTGTCAACACCCAACGAGCACGTGGGCAGGGGTGGGTGCAACCGTCCCACACTCCTTTCCTGATGAAAGTATAGTTGTGGGCCATGAAGGCATATAGAACACAGGTTTATTCTGTGCACAAAAAGGCCTAAATATCGCTCGAATATTGACCTTGATCATGAAGTTTTCATGTCAACAGAAAACAGCGGTGAATGAGAAATAAAGCAGGGAGAGAGTTGACGCGCGTCGCTCTCTCTCCCTGCGTGAATTTAAAAGGTGCTGCCGAAGTTCTGCTCGTAGCGCTGCTTGAATTCTTCCAGACTAAATTTGTGATTCTGGGTACCTGGGTTTTCGATCTTGATACCGCCCATCAGGGACGCGATTCGACCGGTGACTTCCCAGCCAAGATCATTCATCAGCCCATACAGAAGTCCCGCACGATAGGCATCACCACAACCCGTGGGATCACTCAGGTTTGCGACCTTTGCGCAGGGGATCTGCACCAGTCCATCACGCGTGTGGATCTCTGACCCGTCACCTCCGCGTGTGATGATCAGTGCATCAACCTGTTGCAGTACATCCGCCTCACTAAGACCCGTGCGTTCCTGCATCATCTGCCATTCGTAATCATTAACGGTAACCCAGGTAGCCTGCTCGATGAAACGTTTCAGATCATCGCCATCAAACATTGGCATGCCCTGACCCGGATCAAAGATAAACGGAATACCCGCTTCAGCAAATTGCTGGGCGTGCAGAATCATGCCATCGCGGCCATCGGGTGAAACTATACCGATGCTTACATTTCCCGCATCGCCGACATTATTGTAATGCGAGAAATTCATCGCGCCGGGATGAAACGCAGTGATCTGATTATCATCCAGATCGGTCGTAATGAATGCCTGGCCGGTGAACTGTAATTCTACTTCCTGCAGGTTCGTACGACTGATTCCACATTCATCCATCCAGCGTGCATAGGGTTCAAAGTCCGTACCGATGGTTCCCATCGGCATCACATCCCCACCCAACAAATTCAGGTTGTAACAGATATTGCCCGCGCAGCCACCAAACTCGCGGCGCATTTCTGGTACCAGAAATGACACATTCAGCATGTGAATCTTGTCCGGCAGTATGTGTTCCTTAAATCGATCCTGGAACACCATAATGTGATCATAAGCGAACGAGCCGCATACCAGTGCTGTCATTTTTTTCCTCTCTTTAGGTCAACAGTATTACTTTATTAAATTCTTTTGCAGGCAGATCCTGATCATGCGCTGCGCGGTGTTTCTGTGTCCTGCATATGTTTGAGTAAGGTCTCGGCCAGATACTTCCCGGTGTGAGAGCCCTTTGTCTGCGCGACGGTTTCCGGTGTTCCGGTGGCGATAATTTGCCCGCCCTTATCGCCCCCTTCCGGGCCCAGATCGATGATCCAGTCGGCGGTTTTAATCACATCCAGATTATGTTCGATCACGACGACGGTATTACCGTGATCGCGCAGTCGATGTAATACCTGCAGGAGTTGCTCAATATCGTGGAAGTGCAAACCAGTGGTCGGTTCATCCAGAATGTACAGGGTCTTGCCGGTATCACGTTTCGACAGTTCACGTGCGAGTTTCACACGCTGTGCCTCACCGCCAGACAGCGTTGTCGCGTTCTGCCCAAGCTTGATATACGACAAACCCACATCCATTAGTGTCTGTAACTTGGTGGCTACCACGGGCACCGCATCAAAAAATCCGCGCGCCTCTTCCACCGACATGTTAAGTACTTCGGAAATGTTTTTGCCCTTGTACTGCACCTCGAGGCTTTCGCGGTTATAACGCTTGCCCTTGCACACATCGCAGGCCACATAAATATCCGGCAGAAAATGCATTTCGACTTTTATCAGTCCATCACCGCGGCAGGACTCACAGCGCCCGCCCTTCACATTAAAACTGAATCGTCCCGGTTTATAACCACGCGAACGGGCCTCCTGAGTGGCGGCAAAGAGATCGCGGATGGGGGTGAACAAACCTGTATAGGTTGCCGGGTTTGAACGCGGTGTACGCCCAATCGGGCTCTGATCGATATCCACCACCTTGTCGAACTGATCCAGACCTTCCAGTCCTTCGCTGGGTGCCGACTCTATATTTGCGCCATTTAGCTCACGTGCCACCGTGTGATACAGGGTATCGTTAATCAGGGTCGATTTGCCCGAGCCTGACACCCCGGTCACACAGGTCATCAAACCAACCGGGATTTCGGCAGTTATATTTTTCAGATTATTTCCGCTCGCTGCTTTAATCCGTAACATGGCCTCTTCATTGGGTGGTGTACGGAACAGGGGTAGCGGGATCGCCTTACGTCGTGACAGATATTGCCCGGTGAGTGATTTCTGATTGGCCCGAATTTGTTCAGGCGTACCCTGTGCCACGATCTCGCCACCGTGAACACCGGCACCGGGACCAATATCGACAACATGATCGGCATTGTTAATCGCGTCTTCGTCGTGCTCTACGACGATGACGGTATTGCCCAGATCGCGCAGATGAATCAGGGTATCCAGCAGGCGTTGATTATCCCGCTGATGCAGACCAATCGACGGCTCATCAAGGATGTACATCACTCCCACCAGACCGGCACCGATCTGTGAAGCAAGACGAATACGTTGCGCCTCGCCACCCGACAGGGTTTCGGCACTGCGATCCAGAGTCAGGTAATCGAGTCCGACATTGACCAGAAACTGCAGTCGCAGACTCACTTCACGCTGAATTTTTTCAGCGATCTCACCGCGCTTGCCAGGCAGGCTAAGGCCTGCGAAGAATTCCTGTGCACGCCCGACCGGCATCGCTGCTACTTCAGGCAGGGTGAGTTCTGCGACAAACACATTTCGTGCCGACTGATTCAGGCGTGTGCCATAGCACTGTGTGCAGGTCTTGTGACTCAGGAAACGCGCCAGTTCATCGCGCACCATATTTGATTCGGTCTCCCGGTAACGGCGCTCCATATTCGGTAACACACCCTCGAAGGGATGTTCGCGAATACTTTTTTTGCCACGTCCCGAGAGATAACTAAAGCTGATTGATTCCTTACCGCTTCCGTTCAGTATGATCTTCTGATGTTTGGCATCCAGTTCCTGAAAAGGGGTGTCGGGGTCAAATTTATAATGCGCGGCCAGTCCGAGGATAAGCTGATAGTAATAGGCATTGCGTCGATCCCAGCCGCGAATTGCGCCACCCGGCAGACTCAGCTCAGGGTGCTGTACGATGCGCCCCGGATCGAGAAACTGGATCACCCCAAGACCATCACAACTGCCACAGGCCCCGGCGGGGTTATTAAACGAGAACAGGCGCGGCTCCAGTTCGCTAATGCTGTAACCACACTGGGAACAGGAAAAGCGCGCGGAATAGACCAGCGGCTCCGCCTTTTCATCATCCATACTGGCAACCATCGCGACACCATCGGCCAGCAACAATGCGGTTTCAAACGACTCGGCCAGTCGCAGCTGTATATCGTCGCGCACCTTGAAGCGATCGACGACCACATCAATATCGTGTTTCTTCTTCAGGTCCAGTGGCGGTGGGCTGTCCAGCTCCACCACCCTGCCGTCGATACGGGCACGCACGAAACCCTGTCGTCGCAGGGTATCCAGCACATCCAGATGTTCACCCTTGCGCCCTCTTACCACCGGTGCGAGCAACATCAGACGATTACCTTCCGGTTGCGCCAGCACATGATCGACCATTTGCGAGACGGTTTGCGCGGCCAGTGACGTACCGTGCTCAGGGCAACGCGGCTCGCCTACGCGGGCATACAGCAGACGTAAATAATCATAAATCTCTGTGATGGTGCCTACCGTCGAACGGGGATTATGTGAGGTCGACTTCTGTTCGATAGAAATGGCCGGTGATAGACCTTCGATATGATCCACATCCGGCTTTTCCATGATCGACAGGAACTGCCGGGCATAGGCCGACAGGGACTCGACATAACGCCGTTGCCCTTCGGCATAGATGGTGTCGAAGGCCAGCGAGGACTTGCCGGAACCCGACAGGCCGGTGATGACGATCAGTTTGTCTCGGGGTAAATCGAGATCAATGCCCTTCAGATTGTGCGTCCGGGCACCACGTATGTGGATTGTTTCCATGAAAATTTCATTTTGCGAGCTGTGAGAGACCGACGGGCAGGCTACTTCTGCAGATAAGAAAAGAACAGCGCCACTCAGGTCAAACGTGTAATATACGACCTTTTTGACCGATGACGCAAAGACAGTAAGCCTCGATGAATGACCCGTTCAAAATGACCTCGACCGAGAAACGCTCGGCCATGGCTCTCTCACTAATCTACTTCTTGCGCATGATGGGCCTCTTCATGATCCTGCCCGTCATGGCCATTTATGCCGAGGGACTCACTGGTGCCACACCACTATTGATCGGCCTGGCCGTCGGTATCTACGGTCTCACCCAGGCGATGTTTCAGATCCCCTTCGGCATGCTCTCCGACCGCTTTGGTCGAAAACCGGTGATCGCCGCCGGTCTGCTAATCTTCGCTGCGGGCAGTCTGATTGCCGCATTATCCACCAGTATCGAGGGCGTGATCCTGGGCCGCGTACTACAGGGTGCCGGTGCAGTGGCCTCGGCGATCATGGCACTGGCCGCTGACCTGACCCGTGACGAACAACGCACCAAGGTCATGGCACTGATTGGCATCAGCATCGGACTGTCATTCTCCATCGCCTTCATCGTCGGCCCCCTGCTCCTGGGTTTGGTCAATGGCAATGGCATCTTCGTTGTCTCTGCGCTGCTGGCCCTCGTCGCTATCGCAGTGCTGTACCTGATGTTACCTAACCCGAAGAGCCACCAGTTTCACCGCGAGTGTCAGCCCGCAGCTACCCAGCTCTCCAGTGTCCTTTCGGACTCACGACTGCTCCGTTTGAACAGCGGCATCTTCACCCTGCACCTGATCCTGACCGCCTGCTTTGTGGTGATCCCCCTGCATATGCGTGATGGTATCGGTCTGGATATTTCCGAACACTGGCAGATCTACGTACCCGTCTTCATCACCTCGGTGATTCTAATGATGCCCTTCCTGCGCATGGCGGAAAGCAAGGGCAGGACCCGCGAGATCTTCCTCGGTGCTATCGTGCTGCTTAGCGCCTCACTGCTGGGCATCTATCTCACCGCCAGCACTGTGCTGAGTATGGCCCTGTGGCTGGTTGTGTTCTTCACCGCTTTTAATCTGCTGGAAGCCAATCTACCTTCACTGATTTCGCGTACCGCAGCAGCGGATAGCCGTGGCACGGCAATGGGCGTCTATTCCACCTCCCAGTTTGCCGGTACCTTCATCGGCGGTGTGGCTGGTGGCTGGGTTTATGGCAATTACGGCATCGACAGTGTCTTTCTGTTCTGCACCGTGCTCGCCGGGCTGTGGCTGGTGCTGGCTCTGGGTATGAGTTTCCCGCGCCATCTCAATAGCTACATGATCCATATTGGTCAGATGAGTGAGGATCAGGCCGGCGTACTTGCCCTCGAACTGCAGCAGATCCCGGGTGTGGCAGAGGCCATGGTGGTCTGCGAAGATGCCATCGCCTACCTGAAGATCGACAGCAAACAGGTCGACATGGAGATCCTGAGAAAATACAGCGTGGTCGAGGATTAAGACCCCGATTGACTATTAACCCCGGCAGGGATCACCTATGATCCGGCCTGAATAAACCAGAAAAAAAGCAAGCGAGGAGCTAGACGACATGGCCAGCAGAGGACTGAATAAAGTAATGCTGATAGGTAACCTGGGTGCCGATCCGGAAACCCGTTACACCGCCGGCGGCGCAGCCATCACCAATGTGCGCATCGCAACCAGCGAACAATGGAAGGACAAGGCCACAGGCGAAAACCAGGAACGTACCGAATGGCACCGCATTGTGTTTTTCGGCAGGCTGGCAGAAATCGCCGCCGAATACCTGCGCAAGGGCTCGCAGATCTACATAGAAGGCAGCATTCGCACAAATAAATGGAAAAACAAGGAAGGCGTCGACCAGTACACTACCGAAATTATTGCCAGTGAAATGCAAATGCTTGGTGGACGTGGTGGCAGCGGTGCTGGTGGAAATGCCAGCAGTGGTGCCGGTAACAGCTACGACCAGTCTGCACCCACCAGCAGGGCACCGGCCAAGGGAGCGCCCGCTGCGCCTCCACCCTCCGATGACTTTGATGACGACATACCGTTTTAGAGGTTACCTCAGACTATTTCTGTTAGTTATAGTATCTAAGCCCCTAATATAGGGGCTTTTTTTATTTAGTCGAATTTGATGGGCACGTCGTTGCACTCCTTTGCCCATCCTACGATAAAATCACCCAGACGTTGTATTGGTGTGAGAGGAAACATCTCAAGTAGGATGGGCAAAGCACAGCGTGCCCATCAAAAAGGATTTTCAGGGAGGAAGACATGGATTACCGTCGTGCAAAATTATCGGGCGCAAGTTACTTCTTTACACTTGTCACTGAACAGCGCCGACCCTTGTTAATAAAGAACATCGACCGTCTTCGCCTTGCCTTCCGCCGTGTACGTAACAAGTACCCGTTTCGAATAGATGCCATCGTCATATTACCGGAGCACCTGCATACCATCTGGACTCTTCCGGATGGGGACAGCGATTATGCTCATCGCTGGATGCAGATCAAAAGGAATTTCTCCAGCGGCCTCGACTTCATGCCTTCTACCCCTTCACAACTCGCAAAACGAGAAAAAGGTATCTGGCAGCGACGTTTCTGGGAACATTACATTCGTGATGAACAGGATTGGCAGCAGCACCTGAACTACATCCACTTTAACCCGGTGAAACATGGTCATGTTGACCGGGTGTCTGATTGGCCATATAGCTCATTTCACCGATTGGTTAAGCAAGGCTGGTATTCAAACGATTGGGGTACTGCTGTTTCGGCAGACGTCATGAATTTGGAGCTTGAGTAGCAGGTTTTGATGGGCACGTCGTTTTACTCCTTTGCCCATCGTACAATTAACATCACTCAACCATGCTACGGGCAAAGCTCAGCGTGCCCATCGAATCAGTCTAAACTATCGGTATTTCGTCCGGTTGTCTGAGGTCAGTGCCGGGGTCAAACTCATAGTTAAAGGCCTCAACGGTACCAGACACGGCATCCGGGCTGCTGAAGCGCGCAATATGGAACAACGCCTCGCCTTCATTCACGAGTGGTATATTGGTTCGGCCAACGACGATGCCATCAAAACTGGAAACGACCTGTTGTTCAAACTCGCCAAAGGGATCGGCTATCACACCCAGCAGGTCGTCTTTCTTGACCCGCGCACCCAGGGCCACCATGCCACGCAGAATGCCACTCTGTGTCGCCCTCACCCAGGTGCTGGAGCGTGCGACGAAGGGCTCAATCGGACGTTTACGCGCCCGCGCCCGCGGTAACATTCCGAGTTCTCGCATCACCGATATGACGCCTTTCACACCGGCACGAATCGATAGTTCATCGAATCTCAGTGCCTCGCCTGCCTCATATACAATGACCGGTTTTTGCCTGACAAAACTGGCCTGTCGCATGGATCCCTCCACCAGGCCCGAGTTGAGGATTACCGGCATATTGAAGGCACGGGCAATTCTTGCGGTTTCTTCATCTTCCAGGTTTGCTCTCACCTGTGGCAGGTTATCCCGATGGATCGCAGCGGTATGAATGTCGATACCGTGGGTTGAATTCGCCACGATCTCGTTCATAAACAAATCCGCCACTCGACCCGCCAGTGAACCACTGACATTACCTGGAAAACAGCGATTTAGATCGCGTCTGTCCGGCAGATAACGAGACTGGTTAATGAACCCGTAGACATTAACCACTGGCACTGCAATCAGAGTACCGCGGATGCGCTTCATGTGATTCAACCGCAACAGGCGGCGAATCACTTCGACGCCATTGATCTCATCTCCATGTATGGCGCCACTAACAAACAGACTCGGCCCCGCGCGCCTGCCACGAATAACCTGTACCGGCATAGACAATGAGGCATGGGTGTAAAGCGAGGGCAGCTTGAGATCGATGATTCGACTCTCACCTTTTTTGATCTCAACGCCACCTATCAATAGTACGTCTGACATATAGCTTAACCGACTCCACGGGTACGAGTTCTACCCTCTCGGGCGTTTTTCTCGATAAATTGAATAATCATTGTAGCGATATCCTTGCCGGTGGCCTCTTCAATGCCACGCAGGCCGGGTGACGAATTTACTTCCATCACCACCGGCCCGTGGTTTGATCTCAACAGATCCACACCACAGACATTGAGCCCCATTGTCTTGGCCGCTCGCACCGCAGTAGAACGTTCTTCCGGTGTAATTCGAATCAGTGTGGCGGAACCTCCACGATGAATATTCGAACGGAACTCGCCTTCCTTGCCCTGGCGTTTCATTGCTGCAACGACCTTATCGCCGACCACCAGACAACGTATGTCGGCACCACCGGCCTCGGTAATATATTCCTGAACCAGGATATTGGCCTTGAGCCCCAGGAAAGCCTCAATCACACTCTCTGCGGCTTTTTTCGTTTCTGCCAGCACGACACCAATACCCTGGGTGCCTTCTAACAATTTAATCACCAAGGGCGCACCACCCACCATCTTTATCAGATCCTGTATATCATCCGGGCGATGGGCGAAACCGGTGACCGGCAAACCAATACCTTTTCGTGACAGAAGTTGCAGGGAACGGAGTTTGTCTCTGGAGCGACTGATCGCCACCGATTCATTCACCGAATAAACCCCCATCATCTCAAACTGCCTGGCCACCGCAGTGCCATAGAACGTTACTGAAGCACCAATACGAGGAATGATTGCATCAAAGCCCGTCAGGCTCTCGCCCTTAAAATGTACGCCCGGTTTGTGCGAGGTGATATCCATGTAACAGCGAAGTACGTCGATCACCCGTACCTCGTGACCACGTGCCACGGCGGCTTCTACCAGACGCGAGGTGGAATACAGTTTTGGATTCCTGGATAAGACACCAATCTTAAGTTTATTTCCTTCAGTCATTTTTTACTTTTTCCCGGTTTTTTCTTTGGTTTCTTACTCGCAAGGTAGGATGCCGTTGGATTGACCAACAGGCCTCCGCTTTTCATTGCAGTGCGTCCCAGCAGCATGCGGAATAACATATTTTCCCGGTTAGTAAGCGTGATCTCTATATCCCAGGTTTTATCCGACAGGCTGATGGACGTCTTGATCACATAACGGGTTTCGGAGTGTCCACCTGAATCTGTCACCGCACGCTGATCAAGCACCGGCGCTTCACACCAGATTTCCTGTTCATCACGCTGCACCGGATGGATCCCAAAACGTACCCACTGGGCACCTTCCCGTTCAAACGGTTCGAGGGCAAAGGTATGCAGCGCGGAGGTACGCGCACCCGTGTCTACCTTGGCCTTTATTGCCGGTATGGATAAACCTGGTAATCCAACCCATTCACGCCAGCCAATAAGGGTTTTATTCGCCTGCTTGTCTGATAAGCCCAACTGATCAACCTTTACACTCATGTCATTTCCTGCGCAAATCAAAGGTGAAATTTAAACTCTTCTCGACTAGATATTGTGGCCGCTGATCAGACTGTCAGGAAACTTTTCGGCATCAGAAGCATAGCATATAGACTCCATTTTTCTGTATACCGAATGGCGTGAAGAGCCATGCTATATTGTTCTATTCAGGCACTTCAGACGCCTGATCAGGTGTGCTGTTCTGAAATGAGGAGATGCGAAAATCTAACAGGTCTCGCCAGCTTTTAAGCCTTATGTCGACAACGGATGAAAAACTCGAAGACTCCCTCTGTTTCACCGTAGTGGAGTAACTCTTGATCGGAACGCGCGCAGTAGGCACGAAAATCCACGACCGACATTGGGTCGGTTGCCTGAACATGCAGAACCTGTCCGTCCAGCATATTTCTCAGTGTGGCCTTTGTCTTCAGGATTGGTAGCGGGCAGTTGAGGCCTTTTACATCCAGTAATTGATCACTCTCTAATACGTCTACTTCAGTCTTCACAAGGCTAAACCCAACAGGTATCGATGTCTGGCGTGATTAAAACACAGATATGCCTCGGGCGGAAACGAGCATTCAAGGTCAAATAGCAGTGATTCAATTAAACGCCATACCCGGTTTTTTACCGAGTTTTTTCAGTGCTATTGCCAAAGGGCAGAAACCGGTAAATGACGCCTGCAACATATTTGCACCGACAAATATGGCCAGCCCCAACCAGTAAACAGAGAGTACCTGGGATAACAACACACTGATTAAAACCATTACGCCTGCAAAGGCCATGACTATGCGGTCAATATTCATACTATTTATCTCCCGTGAGATTATTTATTCGAAGCGCAGAAAACCTGATACAGACTCTCAATCAAATACCTCACGCGTTCATCGCTGAGTCGGTAGATCACATTCTGACCTTCCCGTCGCGAGTCCAGCAGGCCCTCGGATCGCATCCTGGACAGGTGCTGTGAGAGGGCAGACTGACTCAGCCCGACCAATGCCTCCAACTCCCCTACGCTGCTCTCCTGTTTTAGCAGGTTGCACAGGATCATCAGTCGACCGGGGTTTGCCAGAGTCTTCAGCATGCGTGCTGCCTGTTCGGCGTTTTGTTCCATTTCTGCAGTATTCATATTAGTTGTTTCTAATATTATGATGTGCTAATGTTTTCACATCATGGCTTACAGTTCAAGTACTTTACCTATGCATAGTAAAAACAGACATTCTTCGTTCGGCCAGCCGCTGATCCAGCTCGCCATCAACAAACCTCGCTGGATCGCGTGGGCCATGTCACTGATGCTGCTGGTGCTGACAGCCCTTGCCGCACTGCCCTCTATCTGGCCCCAGCAGTTTCCTTTCCTGCATAGCGTTCAGATCGATACCGACCCGGAAAATATGCTCGCCGCAGATGCCCCGGTCCGTGTCTTCCATGATCAGGCCAAACGGGAGTTCGCACTGCATGACATGATTGTCGTCGGCATTGTGAATGAACTACACCCGGAAGGCGTATTCAACCCGGCATCACTGAAAAGAATCTTCGAACTCACCGAGTTTGCACGCCAGCTGCACTGGCCGGACAAACAGCACGGCGAAAAGCAGTCCGGTGTTATTGAAGTCGACCTGATTGCGCCCTCACGTGTGGATAACATCGAACAGGGTGGCCCGGGAGAGGTGCGTTTCAGCTGGTTGATGGCAAAACCGCCGGCGACCGATGCCGAAGCCCGTCTGATCCGTGATCGCGCCCTGCGCATTCCCTTTCTGAAAGACACGCTGGTCAGCGCCGATGGCAAGGCCATTGCGCTGTATCTGCCGATTACCAGCAAGGATGTCTCCTATCGGGTTCGCGAGGCGCTACTTGAGCAAACACAAAGCTGGGAGGGCACGGGGGATGAAGTCTACATCACCGGATTACCGGTGGCGGAAGATACCTTCGGTGTCGAGATGTTTGTACAGATGGCGATTTCCGCACCTCTGGCGATGCTGGTGATCTTTTTATTACTGTGGTGGTTTTTTGATAAATTTGTGCTGGTGATCTCTCCCATGATCGTTGCGGTTGTGAGTGCACTCACGACCATGGCTGTGTTGATCGTGAGCGGCAACACAATTCATATCATGAGTTCCATGATCCCAATTTTCGTCATGCCCATTGCGGTACTGGATGCGGTACATATCCTGTCGGAGTTTTTTGATCGTTACCCGCAGATTAAAGATCGCAGAAAGACCATCGAGCAGGTCATGCAACATCTGTTCATACCCATGCTCTATACCACCCTGACCACGATTGCCGGTTTTGCCTCCCTGGCGCTGACCCCGATCCCTCCGGTACAGACCTTCGGGCTGTTTATCGCCTTCGGTGTGTTCCTGGCCTGGCTGCTAACAATATTATTTATTCCCGCCTTCATCATGTTCATTCCGGAACATCGTTTGCAGGGCTTTGGGCATAAAGCAGGCGATAACGAACGTTCTATTTTGACCCGATTGTTACCGGTAATCGGCCAGTATACGTACAGGTCTGCAACGAAAATTGTCAATTTTACCGTATTAATTATTGTCCTCTCTGCCTGGGGAATAAGCCTGATTACGATTAATGATAATCCGATCAAATGGTTTTCACCGAGCCATTCGATTCGGGTTGCAGACCGGGTGTTGAATCAACACTTTGGTGGCACATACATGGCCTATCTTCAATTAGAAGCGGGCGCGCAGGAGAATTCGCTGTCGCAATGGCTGGACAAATTTAGTCATGAATTGAAAGCCCGCAAGGCTATAGCGATCAGGGATCAACTGAGCAATGCACACAGCATTTACGACGCGCTTGCAGAGCGCGCGAGTGAACTGTTAATCAGCAGCACAGACAAAAATGTGTTGCTGATGGCAC
>JBFIID010000001.1:0-36245 GCA_041601415.1 Gammaproteobacteria bacterium | reverse complement strand
CATTATGATTTCCGCCACCGACCCACTCAATCTTCTGGGTACGCTACATCCCGGTGAACGGCTGCCCGCACTGCATACGAATCGACTGGTGATTCGCAATGGCGAATATATCGCCGTCAAACAGGCGGAAGAGGTGCGCTTTCTAACGGACATCAATACTAGCCAACAGTGGCGTGTGCGTGAACTGCTGATCCGCGATCGGGTGGTGAGGGCGAGTGCTGGCGATGTTGCACCTGATGCCTCAGGTATTCGTAGCTAATGGTTGTCAGCCAGCAGGAAACGCTGTGTCACATGCCATGCCGATGATTAATCGGTTTATAATCGCCGCTGGCCGGGGCTCACACTAAAATAATATACCCCTGGACCTTAACAATAATAATAACTGGCTGTCTGCAGCTCATAAGCACGCAGGCCAGGAGGAGAAAATCGATGAAAATTGTCATAGCACCGGATTCCTTCAAGGAAAATCTGACATCCCTGCAGGTCGCACAGGCCATAGAAAAAGGCATCCGCCGGGTTATTCCAGGGGCCAGAGTGGTGACCGTACCAATGGCCGATGGTGGCGAGGGAACGGTGCAGTCACTGGTTGATGCCACCGCGGGCAAGATGGTTAGAAAGAAGGTTACCGGCCCACTGGGTGACCCCGTTACCGCACGCTACGGGATGCTGGGCGATGGTGTCACCGCAGTAATAGAAATGGCCGAGGCCTCCGGTCTGCCACTGGTACCCAAAGATCAACGTAATCCCCTGTTGACCACCACCTATGGCACGGGAGAATTAATCATCGATGCGCTCAACAGGGGTGCAGAAAAAATTATCCTGGGGCTGGGTGGATCTGCAACCACCGATGGTGGCTCGGGAATGGCACAGGCGATTGGCGTACGTTTTCTGGATCAGTCCGGACAGGAACTCAAACAACCGGGCTGCGGTGGCATGCTCGCCAGCATTGCTTCAATCGATATCAGCGGGGTGGATAAACGCATTCGCGCCAATACCATTATCATTGCCTCGGACGTAGACAATCCCCTGTGTGGAAAGAAAGGTGCGGCGCATGTGTTCGGTCCTCAGAAAGGTGCCGATCCGGCGATGGTTAAGTTGCTGGATGCCAACCTGAAACATTATGGCCAGTTGATCAAAAAGACCACCGGCAGGGATGTCAGTAAATTAGCTGGCGCCGGTGCTGCCGGTGGACTGGGGGCCGGACTGGTGGGCTTTGCCAGGGCAAAACTGAAGAGTGGTATCGATATCGTCGTCGACGTTACCGGGCTGGATAAGTATCTGAAAGGCGCGGATCTGGTGATTACTGGTGAGGGTCGGGTGGATTTTCAGACCGTGTTTGGCAAGACCCCATCCGGGGTAGCGAAGGCGGCTAAAAAGCATAAGGTGCCGGTGGTGGCGATTGGCGGCGGACTGGCAGATGATGCCGCCGGCGTGTTTGCCCATGGCATCCATGGCCTGGAAAGTGCTGTCTCCAGAGACATGACTATCGACGAGGCATTGAAGAACTCGCGAGACTATCTGGCCAATGCCGGAGAACGCACCATGCGAATGCTGCTGATCGGGCAACAGATACAGAAGAAAAAAACGCGCAGGACAGCAAATAAAAAATAGTCTGGCCGTCATGCAGGGCGTTACAGATAAAAAAGGTCAGCCTGGGGCTGGCCTTTTTTTATGCCAGGTGTCATAACTCTATCTAACACATCGATCAGGAAGGCACATGACAGAACATAGTCTGTTGTTATTGGCGGGAATCGGCATGGTCGGTGTGCTGACCCAGTGGTTTGCCTGGTGGGTAAAACTTCCGGCCATTCTGTTTCTGCTGTTGATCGGCCTGCTAGTCGGTCCTGTCACCGGTATCCTCGATCCTGACGCCCTGTTTGGTGAACTCCTGTTTCCCATGGTTTCACTGTCGGTTGCGGTGATCCTGTTCGAGGGTAGCCTGACACTGCGCATGTCCGATATTCGCGGGCATGGCAAGGTGGTGAGTAATCTGGTCAGTATCGGTGCCGCTGTCACCTGGCTACTGGTGGCGCTTAGTACGCACGTCTTCATGGAAGTGTCACTCGGACTGTCCTTTCTGTTTGGTGCGCTGGTCGTAGTGACCGGGCCAACCGTGATAGTGCCGATATTACGTACTGTGCGACCACGTAGTAACCTGGCCAATATTCTGCGTTGGGAGGGTATATTGATCGACCCTCTGGGAGCGATCCTAGCGGTGCTGGTTTATACCTATATCATCTCCGATCAGGGGGCGGTGATTGGTTCTGTGCTTGAGGTCTTCGGCCTGCTGGTATTGTTCGGGAGTCTGGTCGGTGTGTTTGCTGCCCTGCTGGTCTGGTATGTGTTCAGACAACAATGGATCCCCAGCTACCTGCGCAATGTGTTCACATTAACCCTGGTCTTTACCGTATTCGCGGTCTCCAATCACCTTGAGCATGAGTCCGGACTGCTGGCGGTCACCGTGATGGGCATCATGCTGGCCAACCTGCCGGATATACATCTTGAAGATATCCTGGATTTTAAGGAAAGCCTCAGTCTGTTATTAATTTCCGGGCTCTTCATCATTCTTGCGGCACGGCTCGACCTGGAACAGTTTAGAGAACTGGGAGTCATGGCGTTGCTGGTATTGGTGGTGATCATGTTTGTGGCCAGACCACTGAGTGTCTTTGTCAGTACCCTGGGATCGGGTCTGGAGTTCCGGGAGAAACTCCTGCTGTCATGGATTGCACCTCGAGGCATCGTTGCCGCTGCGGTGTCGGCCCTGTTTTCTATCAAACTTGAAGCGGCGGGGTATCCTGCGGCGACCTTCCTTATTCCGATGACCTTCATGGTCATCATTGGTACCGTGTCGATACAGAGTGCCACGGCCGGAATAATCGCACGCATGCTGGGGCTCTCTGAGCCACATCCAAATGGCGTTTTGATCGCTGGGGGCAATCCCGTTGCGCTGGCCGTCGGCGTTGCGCTGCATGAACAGGGCTATCAGGTGATGCTCGCTGATCGACGTTGGGATAATCTGAGTCAGGCCAGAATGAAGGGGCTAAATACCTTTTTTGGAAGTCCTATTTCTGAGCATGCGGATCGACATATGGATCTGGTTGGTTATGGCAGTTTGCTGGCGATCTCTACCCAACCCGATTTCAATGCCCTTGCCTGTCTGCGGTTTCGCCAGGAATTCGGAGCGAATGCGGTTTATGAATTACAGGTTAGCCCGGAAAAAGACAGTCGGCAAAAACAACGTGTGTCGGTTCAACATCGCGGTACCCTGCTGTTTGGTGAAGATGTCACCTACGGTCGAATCGCCAGTCTTTTAACGAAGAATGCCGAGATTAGAAGTACACAACTCGGTGCCGAGTTTGGCTTTCAGGATTATCTGGACAAATATCAGGATCGCGTAATTCCATTTTTTGCGATAGCGCCAAATGAGAGACTTTATATGTTTGGTGTAGGTCGACAACCAGAACCGGAGTCTGGCTGGACCATCCTTGGGCTGGTAACACCAGAATCAGCGGTCGACCAGACTCCGCCAGCGAGTGACAACCCGACAGGGAAGACGGATCACTCTGGCTGATAAATAATCGTACGGTTCCTGCCCGCCGACTTTGCATGATAGAGCGCGGTATCTGACAGGTGGATTAACTGCTGGGCAATATCATCACTGCTTAAACTGCGATCAAGATCAGTCAAACTGGCGATGCCAATCGAGACGCTAACCTGTATGGGTTCACCGCTATCCGGGCTCGGTGTACTGTGCTGATGGGTGCTGATGCGAATACGTTCTGCAATCTCAACCGCGGTCATGGTGTCTGCACAGAGTAAAGCGGCAAATTCCTCTCCGCCATAACGCGCGACGGTGTCTGTGGTTCGTAACTGGACACGAATATTCTGAGCGACCTGCTGTAAAATAAAGTCGCCCATCTTATGTCCATACTGGTCATTGATTGATTTGAAATGATCAATGTCGATAAACAGGGCACTCAGGCTCAGGTTGTTACGTTGGGCACGTGATACTTCTTCAAGCAGACGCTGGTCAAAAAAACGGCGATTATTAATTCCGGTCAGGGCATCTTTCAGGCCCAGGTGTTTGAGGCGTTCACGCCCCTCCATTGATTCGAGACAGACCGCAATGACCGACGAGAAATGCTGTAGAAAGTCGGTTGCACTGGCATGATGAAACCTGTTTGCATCAAGACTGCCGAGGTTCAGGCTACCAATCAGGACGCCACCTCGAATCAGCGGTAGCAGGGCAAAAGATCGGGGGGTTATGCCGTTGGCAAAGAACTCGGCATGCTGAAGCGTTTCGTATTGCCCCAGTACAGGTCGATGACATTCTGGATAGCGCAGATTAAACGGATGCTCACGGTCACAAAATGTCAGTTCTATCGTTTCTGCACCAGTCTGAATACCGGATTCTTCTAGCAGTCGCTGCAGAATGAAACCAGGATCGAGTAGCTGTAATCGACTGTACTCACAGTCAAGTTCGCGACGGGTCTGCTGATAAATCAGGGAAAACAGGTCCTGTAATGATTCACAGGACATCAGGCTTAATTCCATCTGCTGAAAACGCTTCCAGGTCGATTCATTTCGACGTGCTTCGGTGAGCAGAGTATCAAGATGTTCAATCGTATCGGGGGACTGCATGACGGTCTTTTCCTGAATGCGAAGGCCACATATTTGAAATTAGGGTAACAGAGTATATTCGACTCTCGGCAGCAATTAGAAATCAATCTGTGACTTGCTAGTGGTTTTGCGACGTAGACAATTCTGCTGCTTTCAATAGCACCCATTTCACTGACCCGCCAATTATGCCTTTAGCGTTGCGGAGAGATGACATCCTTATGAATTTACTACTAAAATCATCTGTGTATAGTAGGTATACTCTGCGTTATGAAAGCGTGTTCGAAAAGATGGATGGTGCGATGTAATGTCTGCTGATAATTCTTCCGGTAATAACCAACGTGCATTTGTACGGCAGTCTCTATCCCTCGATGCGTCTCTGAATACCGCAAAATCAGCCAATATTCAGTGCAAAATAAGGGATTTTTGCCCCGGGGGAATGTTTCTGGCGCTGGTAAACCCTCAGGCCAATGCAGAAGCAATCAGCTTTTTGTCGCGTGATGACAAGATAACCATCAGTTTTAATGTCGAACTGAATGAGGCGAGGCGCGCTTTCAAAATGCAGGGCAGTATCGCGCGTGTATTCAACACAGGGATCGGCGCTGCATTTATAAACCCTGCGGAAGATGCACTCAAGGCGCTTACCTTGCTGGCAGAGCAGCAAAAAGCAGAGGCAACTCTGGGGCGTTCTGACTTGCCACAGGAAAGAAATGCCAAGGTGCTCGACGAGACCTGGTTCCTGTCTGCAAAGCATCTTAAATCACTGATAAAGACCTTCTTTGAACAGGCCGATGAGCAATTATTTATTGCCGCTCGAGATGCAAAAAATAATGTGCAGCAGAGTGATTATTTCGGATGTATGAACCTGCTAAAAAAGAAACAGGCTGACATCAGCAGCTATTTTCTCAACGAAATACAGGAAACGTATGAACAGACGGGGCAATCGGGCCAGGCACCGGACTTTTCTAATATTAATCAGTCTGGTGAACTGAAACTGATCGAAAAAGACGATTTCGAGGATCTTCTGACCTCTTCCGAAATTGTCTCGCGTGCAGAACCACGCTATAGCGAATTGTTAGACAAGATAGAAATTCGTCTGAGCCAGTTGTTTAATCTTCCCATGGAACGAGGCACTAACCCGCTAGGGGTTTCGGCCATCACCTCTGCCTTTTCGAACGCCAAGGATCAGATAGACCTGAGTTACGATACCAACGAACTTTTATTTCGTGTCTATGAAGAGTCCGTGGTGCCTCGGCTGGAGTTTTTCTTCCGTGATCTGGACGAGTCTTTACGCAAATACTATAGCCTCCCCGAGAAGAAGCCAGAGACAGAAGGCTGGAAAAAACCTACGTCAAAACCGACTCGCCAGATTGATGAGGTGGTTGAGCCGTTGTCAAACACCCAGGAATTGAGTAATACGGCAGACAGCATTCCCCCCACTGGTAGTGCTGTGAGTCCTCAGGGAAATACGTCAGGGCAGACAGCTGCGACGACTGGCGCTGCTGCTGTACCCGGCCAGACACCGTTGGCGACAGGGACAGCTCCTGCAACAGCTCACCCGCAGCCTGCGATGCCATCAGGTCCAGGTGTAACGGGTCAGGTAGACAATCAATTGGCTCCCCGCACACCTGCGGGTCAGACCATGCAGGCAATGCAGAATCTGATGAATCTGAAACAGGGTAATTTCTCTGCGGTTGTGCCCACACCGGTTGCCGGTCATGCACCGGGTATGACACCGCATTCAATGCCTTCCGGCAGCCCTGTAGGTGCAGGTGCAATGGGAGGTGCTGCCCCCTCAGTTGCACCACCATTGTCTTCGAGCGGCGGTGGACAGTTCGGGACGAACCCGGTGCCTGCTATGAGCACGGGTTCTGAAGTCGCAGGCCAAAATACGGGGCCCGCTTCCTACCAGCAATATGCCAGTGAAGATATTCTGGAGGCCCTGTCTGTCCTGCAAAGGGAAAATCGCTCAGGCTGGAAGAATGAACTGGGCAATGAAGATAACATGTCAAGAATTAAACGAATTCTTAAAAGTCGTGTGGGTGACGATACACCGATTGAAATTAATCAGGCGCATGCAAATGCACTGAATATGGCTGACAAATTCGTTAGTTCATTCGATGTTGATCACCTTCTCGGTTCAGGGATCAAGTCACGTCTTACCCAGATGCAGGGAACTATCCAGAAACTCGCGATCAAGGATGGCGCTTTTCTGAGTGATGAAGCGCATCCTGCAAGAGCCGTACTGAATCAGATAGCGGATCTTAAAGTTGCCGGTGATAGCGAGACCATCGAACAGCTCGACACCATCGTGGAGCGTATTAATCAGAACTATGATCAGGACGCCAATGTCTTTGCCGAGATGATGCCGGAAATCAGTCACCTGGCTCACCAGCAACAGGAACGTTATGAGTCCAATGTTGATCAGGTAGTGAAACAGTATCAGCAGCAGCAGGAACTGTTACGCAAACGTCGTGGTGGCAAATCGGCAGACATTGATCCATTAGCGAATGCAGATCGACAACCCGCTGACTGGCGTCTGTGGCTGGAACGTGCGATGAAAATGCAAATCGGCGACTTGTTAGGGATCAAAAAAGCATCTGAAAATGATGATTGTGTAACGCTGGCCTGGATTGGTGACAACTACAACCCCTATGTGTTTGTTGACGCTAACGGTAATAAAGCCCTGAATATGACCTTACAGGAACTGGCGATGCAGCTACGCCGTGGTACTGCCGTACTGCTCGAAAAGCCTACCCTGCCGCCGGTTGACCGTGCGATGCGAACCACCCTGTATAAGATGCATGACGAAATAGGCCAGCAGGCCAATAATGAAGCGATTACAGGGCTACCAAATCGCCGCCATATGATGGAAAAAATCAAACAAGTTCAACTTGCCGTTGAACAGACAGGAGTAGACTCCATCCTGGCAGAAGTTAATTTTGACTGCGTAGCAGCAATGAACAGAAAGTTTGGCCAGGACGCTGCCGATGACCTGTTAAAGTCCCTGGCTAAGTTTATGCGAGAGCATTTTCCACAACCATTGCCGGGTTGTCTGGGGGGAGATCGCTTTTCAGTACTGATGAAGGACGTTGACAAGCAGGCTGCAGAACAGCAGCTCCAGTCTTTGCTGGAGGACATTAAGGCCTTCCGTTTTAAATGGCAGGAACAGATGTTCACAGTGGGTGCATCGATTGGTCTTTTGTCACTGCAGGAGCTGGATATCTCGGCCGAAAAATTGCTTGATGAAGTGACAGGTGCGGCGGCCAACGCGAAGAAACAGGGAAAAAACCAGATATATGTCCATACACAGGATGAGGCAGATACCGGGCTCGAAGAGGTTAAAAAGGACTGGCGCGCACTGGTCGAGAAAGTCGTCAAATCTGAATCTCTGAAGCTGCGTTATCAACGCATAGTTCCCCTGCATTCGGACAGCAAGGACAAAGAACAATATGAGATCATACTGGGGATTGAAGACGAGGATGGCATCCTCATCCCACAGGAGGATTTTCTACAGGCCGCACATCTGAATAAACAGAGTCCCGAGATTGATAGAATGCTGATCCGTGGATCGCTGCAATGGATGTTTGCCCATAGAAAGACACTAAAAGATGTGGCGGTGTGTGCGATTCACATCAGTGAACTTTCATTGTGTGATGATAAGTTAATTGAATATATTATTGCGCAGTTGACCGAGTCCAGGGTGCCTGCGGGGAAAGTCTGTTTCGAGATTAAACAGTCAGTTGTGATTGATAATCAACAGGAGGCGGAACGCTTTATTCGTACCATGAAAGAATTCGGATGCAAGTTTAGTATGGGTGGGTTTGGGCAATGTGACACAGCGCAGGGCTATCTGAATACTCTGCCAATTGATTTCATCAAGATGGACGGTTTGTTCGTTCGTGGCATGCATAAAAACCCTAATGACCTCGCATTGGTTAGATCAATGAATGAGATTGGTCACCTTATGGGTAAAAAGACCATTGCTGATCAGGTCAATAATGAGAAGACCATAGAGTCGTTGAAGGACATAGGCGTGGATTATATACAGGGTCTGGCTGTCGCCGAATCCGTAGTGATGGAAGAGGTTGCATAATGGAATCCCTGCCGGAAAAAATCGGGAAGTATGAGATCACAGGGGTCGCCGGTAAGGGGGCCATGGGAATGGTCTATATCGGCTATGACCCGTTCGTTGATCGTCAGGTTGCGATTAAGGTTAGCACCATCGAAGAAGTTGAAGAAGAAGAGGTGCATAAAGCGCGCAAACTCTTTTTCAACGAGGCACAGGCCGCAGGCTCACTGGATCATCCGAATATTCTGAAAGTCTATGATGCGGGAGACGCCGACGGTCAGCCCTATATCTCCATGGAATTTGTTGAACATGCTGACACCCTGAGATCCTTCTGCAAAAAAGATGTTTTACTTCCGGTAGAAACGGTGGTTCGCTACATTATGAATTGTGCCGATGCGTTGAACTACGCACATGAGCGCGGTATTACCCACCGGGATATTAAACCCGCCAATATCATGCTGACGGAGCAGGGACAGGTCAAAATAGGGGATTTCGGTATCGCGCAGCGTACCATGGCCGATAAGACACAGATTCTCGGTTGGTATGGTTCACCCATGTACATGTCGCCAGAGCAGGCTGCAGATGGACAACTCACCCATCAGACGGATCTGTTTTCTCTTGGTGTTGTGTTGTACGAAATGCTGGTCGGGTCTACGCCGTTTGCGGCCAAGGGTATCTCCGGACTGATCAACAATGTAATCAATAAGGCACAACAGCCGGTTATTGAGCTCCGCCCTGAATTACCGCAATCACTCAATCAGGTTGTAGAACGGGCACTGCAAAAGAAACTACCTGATCGTTATCAGAACGGTACGCAAATGGCAGATGATCTGCGGCTGGTACTGGAAGACCTGCAGGATCCCGTCCGTCTGATGAATGATCAGCAGAAACTGGAACTCCTCAAGGGGCTGGTATTTTTTAAAGAGTTCTCTGAACTGGAGCTAGAAGAGGTGGTTGACGTTGCTGAGTGGGTATCCTTTCCAAGGAACAGCGCGTTGATTGAAGAGGGTGATGATCAGGATGGTTTTTATATCATCATTTCCGGACAGGTCACCGTCGAAAGAAACCGCAAGATCATTGCAAATTTATCTGCGGGTGATTGCTTTGGGGAAATGGCCTATCTGGACGGTGGTAAACGAACAGCGACTGTAAGGGCGCTGGATCATGTGATTCTGCTTAAAATTGATACGCCACTGCCCGAATGGGCGTCACTTCAGGTGCAGATGCGCACCAATAAACTGTTTCAGAAATTACTCATCAAACGGCTCTCTGAGACCAGCCAGGAACTCTCGAAACGCCTTTGAGATTTCAGATAAGAACAGAAAACCAGCTAGTTGGCTGTGGTATTAATTCTGGTCCATGCACCAATCAGTTCCTTGCGATTATTGACCGGGTTATAGGCGATTCTCGAGGCATCCTGGATTGTTATGTAGTCACCGTTTCGGTGTTTGATACGATACGAGTAGACGCCCGGATCCTGATCCGAGCTCAGAGCGTTCATGATTGTTTTTATCGCGCTGGAACGGTCATCGGGATGGATCAGATCCAGCCAGAACTTCGGATTGGATAACAATTCGGTACGATCATAGCCACACAAATCTTCAAAGTTTTTGCTCACATAACTGGTTTTATAACCGTCATCATGCTCTTCGAGTGAGTACACTACTGCCGGGCTGAATTCCACCCAGTGTTGCAGCAGGCTATTGCTTTCCATCAGTTGCTGAACCTTAGCCGACAATTCCTCATTGGCCTGTTCAAGATCTCTTTTCAGTAGTCGTTCCGAGACTTTTATCCGATAGAGTTCCATTGCATCAGTGATGGACTTGACGATGACATCCCGTTCCCAGGGCTTGCGCAGAAACCGGAAAATATTGCCTTCATGCAAGGCCGCAACCGCAATGTCTATATCGATATGAGAGGTCAGCATTATTGGAATGCTGTCTGGACTTCTTGCATTGGCCTCCTGCAGGAAGGTAACGCCGTCCATTCCCGGCATCTGGTAATCAGACATGATTACAGCAAACGGCCCTTCTGCAAGCAGCAGGGACAGGGCTTCTGAGGGATCGTTAACAAAGACACAGTCAAACGTCTGACCTATCTGGATCTCAAGCATACTGGTGATCTCAGGCTGATCATCAAGTATCAAGATTTTTTTGCTGATATGGTAATCCATCGGTAAGCACTTCCTGGTTGCCGATTAGTACACTATAGCGAAAGCATAACAGATCATATCCCTGTCTGTGCACTGTAATGGATAGCACACAGTTTCGGGTGTCAGGAAGAGCTAAATAGGAGGTGTGGTATGTGGCCCAACAGTTATCTGTTGGGCGAATGTGTGTGGAACAACGGTATTACTCAGGCGTAGCAGAATTCCTCAGTAGCGACTTCCGCATCCAGGTAGATTTCAGCCAGCAGGGCCTGAATTGCATGAATGTGTTCCTGGTATAACTCGGTTTGAGTTGGGGACTGTTTAGCTGCCATCAACCTGCCCTGATAGTAGGCCAGGTCTTCCATTAATTCTTCTTCTTTTCTGCCCAGAGTTTGCTCACAGGCAAAAATGTCGTTTAACAACTGTTTTTCACGGAATGAAACCTGGTTCAGTTCGTTGAAATGCATTTGAATCCCCTGCTGTGTTTGTTCCTATAGTGGATAGAGCAGGTTCTGTGCCAGATACCAATATCGTCAGGTAAAAGGCAATAAATAGCAATAAAAACAGTGCGTTATGATCTTTCTGTTGTTCCGGTAAGTGTTTGCGGCTGGTCCTGGCGGGTATGGCTACTGCCGAAATATGTCACTTTGTGACGACAGTCAAAGTCGGAGCTTCATTCCGTGCTGATCAACTATGCATCAATATCGGGTATTAACTCACTACGTAGTCTGATAATCTGATCCTTGATTTGCAGTTTCCGCTTCTTTAATCGACGCATAAGTAGCTGATCAACGTAAAGATTCTGAATCATGTTTTCAATCACGTCATCCAGATCCCGATGCTCTATTTCAAGTTCCTGCAGGCGAGTTCTGAGTGCTGTTTCTGTTTCGAAATCTGTCATTGTGTGTTGGGGTGTCCGTGTTGCTGAGTAGCATAGCAGATGCGTATTTTTTGCCCTAGGACTTAAGTGAAAATGCTTAATAATTGGGTATTTGCGTGAATCTATTCACAGTTGGTTGCCACACAACTTCACTGGAATGGGGATTCCTGATAAATAGGAGGCATGCGAATGATTTACAGTGCCGACAGGACGTTGAGAACACTCTAATGAGATAAACAAAACCAGATCTACAGGGCGACCAGACGTCTTAACCATGATACAAGCGAAAAAACATTCCGATCCCGGCCTGGTCACCCTGATGCCAGAAGTGATCCGTGATCTTGACCCCCTGAATTCCCTCCCCCTGGAGTTACAGAAAAAACTCGTTAAGCAGTCCGAGCTTATACCTTACCCAGCAGGACAAACAATATTCCGGCAGGGAGATAAAGACGATCACGTGTTTTATCTGCTGGAAGGTAAGTTGCAGCTTGAGTGTGATGGACAGATGATGAAAACGGTTGAAGGTGGTAGTGACGAGGCCAGATACCGCCTGTCACAGTTACGTCCACGTCAGATGACCGCAAAAGCAGTGAGTGACGTTACCCTGTTCCGTACTTCACGGACATTGCTTGAGAGCTTGCTTGATGAGGTAAGGAATCTTCATGAGGCCGACTTCGAAGTGCATGACCTTGAAGAGGAGGATGACGATGACTGGATGAGTATTCTCCTCAATTCCCCCCTGTTCTCCCGAATCTCCGCGGCAAATATACAGATGGTATTTAGTCGTATGGAATCGATTCCAGTGAAAGCTGGAGAAATTGTCATTTGTCAGGGTGAACCGGGCGATTACTACTACATCATCAAGAGTGGCAAGGCGCGTGTCACACGTCGATCTCCGGTGGGCATGAAAGACATCGTACTGGCGCAACTCGATACCGGAGACTGTTTTGGTGAGGAGGCTCTCATTGCAAACGCCATTCGTAGCGCCTCTGTGACGATGGATTCAGATGGCGAGTTGATGCGGCTCAACCGGGAACACTTTGCCGAATTACTGCTGAAGCCGATTTTGAAGGGTGTTAATAACGACACGGCGCGCGTACGAGTATCTGAGGGTGCTGTGTGGCTAGATGTTCGTTCTACCCAGGCTCATGCCGAGAAGTCTCTGGAAAACAGCCTGAACTTACCCCTCCCGTTGGTTCGGGCTCAACATAGAAGGCTTGACGAAAATTCGACATATATCGCCTGTTGTGACGACGGCAGTCTCGCTGCTGTGGCGGCATTCATACTGATTAATCTCGGTTATGACGTGTATTTTCTTGAGACGGGTCTTAACTCGATCAGCCCTACGCCTGTGACAGAAACTGCCAGGCCTTCTGTAGAACCGGCTAATTTGGCCCCGGATCGTGGAGCGACTGTGCTTGCCGATGTGCGTGCAGCGGCCCTGGATAGTGAATTGTCGCGCGCAAATATCAGGTTGCAGGAGGCCGCAAGACTGGAAAAACAGGCCGAGCTTGAAGGTGCAAGAGCGAAGCAGCGTGCTGAGGCACAAATGCGTGAGCAGGAGTTGAAGCTTAAGGAGCAGGAACAGCGCATTAATGAATCTCTTTCCGATGCGGTGCAAATGAAGCATGAGCTCGAACTCGCACGGGAAAAGATTGAACGGGATATGGAGGAAAAGCTCCGTCTCGAACGTGAGAAAATCGAACATCAGAATCTGCGTGCCAAGGCCATGCTTGATGAGGCAGAGCAGATTAAACAGGAGATCGCGAAGGCCAAGCAGATCGCCGATCAACAGTCGAATGAGGCACATGTAAAGGTTGAGCAACGTATCCGTGAAATTGAAACACAGGCGGAACGTAACCTCGAAGTTGAGCGGGAGAAATTGCAGCAGATCGCGGCCAGGAATACTCAGGAACTGGAACACATCAAACAGCTTAAACAGGAGGCAGAGGCCCGACTGATTGAAGAACGTAGAGAAATGTCCAGGACGGTTGAAGAAAATCGTCAGCAGTTGAGTGAAGTGCAACGCATGAAAGAGGTGATGCAAGCAGCCCAGAAAGCCGCTGAAAAACAGCTCGAACAACAACAGTTGGAAAGGATCAGGAAAGAAGAAGCACTACAACGGAAAATGCGAGCAGAGGTGCTGGCTGAACGTCGCAGGCTTGAGCAGGAGTTTGCGAACAACAGTCAGTTACTTGAGCAGGCACAAAAGGATAAACAGACCGCAGAGGAAACACGCATTGCCGCCAACCGTGAAGCGCAGGCAATTGTCGAAGAATACAGGCGTGAACATGAGGCGGCAATGAAGGAGCAGGAGCAACGCCTGCAGGAACAGCGTAAAGAACTTGAAGTAGAAGCCAGCCGGATTCAACAGATGTTATTAGTCTCGCGCACCGCGAGTCGAGATGCAGGACTTGCGGTGCAGCGTGCCGAACAGGATCTGGAACGTTTACAGGCCACCAAACGGTTACTTGAAAAGCAGGCCACCGGAGATAGTATAAAGCAACAGATTGGAAAGGACATTGCTAGTACCGAGGAACGTTTGCACGAGGCATCCGATCAGTTGCGTAGTGCACGCCGAGTACATGCCGATGCAGAATCAGCCCAGGAGAATAATCGGCTTAAGCTGGATCAACAGCAGGAGGCTGAGGAAGGTCTGCGTCAGCAACTGGAAGCAGACCTGCAGGAATGGATCACCGAACAGACCCTCCACGCCAATAGTGATGAGCAGCGTAGTCTGGAGCAACGTCAACGTGAGGAAATGCAACGTATTCTGGCCAGAGCAGAACAGGCCAGTAAAGACGTCAAGCAGCACGATCTTCAACTGATTAATGAACTCTCTATGCAATTTGATCTGGAAGACGATTGATAAACCGGTATTAACCTCGTATTTATTCCGTTTGTTGTTTACCTCACCGCTACTTCCAATTCGTTAAAATGACCTGAATATCTCCTCATTCAGGGCACGATCCTCTGCTTTTCAATGCTAAACTCCTGCTAAACGTATAACCGAAACTACTGAGACATGGCATGGATAATCAACAGGAAGAATTGCTGAGCCGGATTAAAAACCTCATTCCTATCAATGGCCTGTCGCAAAAGTATCAGGATCAACTCGTAAAACAGGGAAGGTTGTTTAAATACCCGAAAGGGAAGCTGGTTTTCAAACAGGGTGACCGTGACAACTACGCTTACTATCTGCTCAAAGGTCAGGTCGAGATGGATGCCGATGGTTCTCTGGTGAAAAAAGTTCTGGAGGACACTGATGGTGCGCGTAATGCGCTGGCACAATTACAGCCGAGGCAGATGTCGGCGAGATGCACACATGAATCAATCCTGATCCGTTTTGACAAGGATTTATTGAACCGGCTTCTTGCTCTCGATGCAGAAGATGTTCAGGACACATCCGGTATAACAATAACTGATGAAGATGATGAGGCCGACTGGATGAGCACAATGCTTGAGTCGGAATTATTCTCGCGTATTCCCGCCGCGAATATCCAGCGCATCTTCAGCCTCATGGAAGAGGTGACTTATAAGCCGGGTGATAAGGTAATTACCCAGGGCGAACCCGGAGATTATTATTACATCATTCAGCAGGGGCGCTGCATGGTATTGCGCAGCACCGATGATGGAAAGGATGTGCAGCTCGCTGAATTGCGCGCCGGGGAGAGTTTCGGAGAAGAAGCACTCGTCTCAGGTGCCCGGCGAAATGCCTCTGTTGTTATGTTAACGGAGGGATCCGTAATGCGACTGACCAAGGATGATTTCGCGGAACTCATTAAAAAACCGGTGCTCAATTCGGTGAGCTATGAAGAGGGTATAAGCCTGGTTGAAGCGGGCGGGGTCTGGCTGGATATTCGCTTTCAGGATGAGCACGCCGCCTGCAGTATCCCTGGCAGTATCAATATACCCCTCAAAGAATTACGCCAGCGGGTCAGTGAACTCACGCCAGACACAAAATACATTATCTATTCAGAGGTGAGCAGTCGTGCCTCGGTTGCAGCCTATCTTCTGAGCAAGATGGGACTTGATGTGAGTTATCTGGAATCGGGCATTATGAATACGCCCTTTGCGGCCAGTGTAGATACACAGGTGCTTGCAGATGCTGTCGACGATGAACCTGACAGTAGTGAATCCATTACCGAAATTAATTACCAACAGGAAAAATTACCCGCTCAGAAACAGGAGTCTGCTTCAGCTGATCCTGAGACAGGCGAACAGAGTCAGGAAGAGGATGACAGGTCTGCACTGGATGTTGGCGTCAGAGCGGCCAGTTTGAAGGCGGACCTGGCGAAAGCAGATTTGCAGATGCAGGAGGCCGAAAACCTCAGGAGTGTCGTCGAGGCGGCGCGTCGTCAGATGGAGGAAGAGCTGGAGGAAAAACTGCGTCTGGAACGTGAAAAAATGAATGCAGAGGCTGAACGTGTCAATCAGCTACTGCAGGAAGCGCAGCGAATGAAGCAGGAAATCAGCACGGCGAAGGAACAGGCTGAGAAAGAAGTAGAACAAACGCGTCTGCAGGAAGAGCAGAGAATTCAACAGCTACAGGCCGAATCAGAGCGAAGAATGCGTGAAGAAAAAGCCCGGCTTGAAGAGGTTTTCGTCAGGAATACGGAAGAACTACAACGTGTACAGAAAATGAAAGAACAGGCTGCCGTAGAGATGGAAAACAAACATCGTCTACTGGAGCAGCAGAGTGTCGCGAATCGCACACAGTTGGCTGAGGTCCAGCGACTCAAGCAGCAGGCAGAATTACAGTTAAAGAAACAGGCAGAGGAACAGGAACAGATGGAGCAGCGCCTGCGCATGGAGGCCGAGGAAAGAATTCGTACGGAGAGAAAGAAACTGGAAAGTGAATTTGCCAGAACAACGCAGCAACTTCATCAGGCACAACGAGCACGTGTCGCAGCTGAAGTCGCCAGGCGCGCTGCCACAGAAGAAGCTGAACAGATTATCAGTGAACTCAAAACCTCACATCATCAGTCGCGTGAACTGGGAGAGGAAAAGCTGAGACAGGAGAAGCAGACGCTGGAGGAGGAGGCTCGACGGATTCGGGAAGAGTTAAAACTCACGCTTCAGGCACGTGAAGAGGCGGAAGCAGCAAGACTGAAGGCTGAGAATGAAGTAGAAAGGTTGAATCAGTTACAACGCGCAGAAGAGGAAACTGATAACATTGAACAGGCCAAGCTACAGGATGAGATCAACGCTGTTGAAGCCATGGCTGAACAGGCGCGTGAGCAACTGATATCTGCGCAACTCGCAGAAAAGGCGGCAAATAATGCACAGATCATCAATACACAGGAGATGAAACGTACGGAAGACACTGCCGCCGAATTACGAAAGATGATAGAAGACGATATAGAGTTATGGACGCAAGATCAGGAGAAATTCGAAAACTCTACCAACCAGCGAGAGGAAAATATTCGGATGCTGGAACAAATGCAGCGAATCGCAAAGCGTGCGGAGCAGGCGATGCAAAAAAGTAAACAGAACGAACAGTCATTATTTGATGACCTTGCTTCTTTTAGAGAGAGTGACAACTGATAACCCATGAGCATTCAGGAAACGATCCAGAACACAATTAAAGCGTCCATTAACATCTCACATCTGGAGGTCGAGAATGAGAGCCATCAGCATAATGTACCGCCAGGCTCAGAGAGTCATTTTAAGCTTGTGGTTGTGTCCGATGATTTTCAGGGTATGAGTCTGGTAAAGCGCCATCAAACGATTTACAAATTGCTGGCTTCACAGATGAGTGGTGGTATTCACGCACTCGCCCTGCACACGTTTACGCAGCAGGAATGGCAGGGTAAGCAGGCCGGTGCTACCACTTCACCTGCCTGTATGGGTGGCAGTAGTCCAGAGAAATAAAAGGGGAGTAGCTATGAATAATCGTGAGCGGCTAATGGATTTGATGATTGATCACCATCTGGAAAGGCGTGAAGTCGCAGAACTCCTGAGTGTCGATCGAGGTGAAGTCGATGAGTGGTTATTACCGCGTGAGTCACACCATCATAAAGAAGTGCCCAATATGGCCATCGAATTGTTGGAATATAAGCTGAAAGATAAATAAGCAACGTTCAAATCAGTCTGTTTATTTGAACGCTATTGATCATGACCAGTAGTAATACAAGGCGCCCACCACCCGCAAAGGGGTATGACTGGGCCTACGTACTTGGAATTGCACGCGAACATAAACACTCTTTAATCGCGGCCCACCTGGTCGCCATTCTGGCAACCATCGCCAGTGTCCCAATCCCTTTACTGATGCCACTGCTGGTCGACGAAGTCCTGCTGAACCAGCCGGGTACCCTTGTCGCCAGTCTCAATGCATTATTTCCGGCAGATTGGCATGGCCCCGTTCTCTATCTCTCGGCGATACTTCTGATCACGGTGGTGTTACGCCTGATCGCACTGTTTCTGGGGGTCTGGCAGATGCAGAAATTCACCCTGGTTGCGAAAGATGTGGTCTATCGTATTCGTTGTGAGTTACTTGCGCGCCTGGAGCGGATTTCCATGGCGGAGTATGAAGTGGTTGGCAGTGGTGCAGTGGCCTCTCATTTTGTGACCGATCTGAATGCCGTTGATAGCTTCGTCGGCGCTACGTTAAGTAAATTTCTGGTCGCCTCACTCACTCTGATCGGCGTCAGCATCATCCTGCTATGGATGCATTGGCAACTGGCATTATTTATTTTGTTAATGAACCCGGTTGTGATCTATCTCACCATGGTCATGGGGAAGCGCGTTAAAGAATTAAAGAAAAAAGAGAATTCTGCGTTTGAGATTTTTCAGCAATGCCTCACAGAAACACTGGATTCGATCCAGCAAATACGCGCCAGCAACCGTGAGAAACATTACCTGAATCGAGTCATCGATACCGCCAGTGATATTCGCACCCACTCGAGTAACTTTTCCTGGAAATCTGACGCCGCTGGGCGCCTCTCATTTGCCGTATTTTTATTTGGTTTTGATGTGTTTCGGGCGATAAGTATGCTCATGGTAGTGTATTCGGATCTATCGGTTGGTCGCATGATGGCGGTATTTGGCTATCTGTGGTTCATGATGGGCCCGGTACAGGAAATCCTGAATATTCAATACGCCTATTTTGCCGCACGCGCAGCGATGGCGCGTTTAAATCGTTTACTGGCTCTGCAGCAGGAACCGCAGTATCCACATCTGAAAAACCCTTTCGACAAGGCAACTACGGTCTCTGTGAAGCTGAGGGATATTAGCTTTGCCTATGGTGATAACCCAACGGTACTGGATAACATAAACCTCGATATTGGCGCACGTGAAAAAGTCGCTCTGGTTGGCGCCAGTGGAGGTGGAAAATCAACCATGGTGCAGATAATACTGGGGATGTATACGCCACACTCCGGTCAAATCTATTTTGATGATGTGCCGGTTACCGAAATCGGTATGGATGTGGTGCGTGAACATGTTGCCACGGTATTACAGCATCCGGCGATGTTTAACGACACGGTGAGGAATAATCTGACGCTTGGGACGACGCTATCTGATCAGGAACTCTGGAATGTACTTGAGGTTGCGCAGTTGAAAAGCACGGTAGAAGCGATGCCAGGTAAGCTGGATACCGTGATTGGCAATACGGGAATCCGCCTTTCGGGGGGACAGCGTCAACGTCTCGCGATAGCGCGAATGATCCTGGCGGATCCAAAAGTCGTGATTCTGGATGAGGCAACCTCATCTCTGGATACCGAGACCGAAGTGCTGTTGCATCAGGCGATGGCAGAATTTCTAAAGGATCGTACAACGCTGATCATTGCCCATCGTTTAAGTGCGGTTAAACAGGCCGATCGTGTTTACGTATTTGACGGAGGTTCCATCATCGAAGAAGGCCAGCACGATGAGTTGATTGAGAACGGGGGACTGTATCAGCGTCTGTATGGACACCTGCAGCACTAATGGAAGTTAGACCTCGGAGATGAATTCATAACCGCCACCGACGCTAACCGCGCGGATACGGGGTAGAAAAATCCGTTCATCGGCCTTGCGTAATCGCCGGGATAATTCACGGCTCAGATTCATCTGAATCATTGCGAACTGGGTGACATCACGTTGATAGATTTCGTGCAGGTGGTCGGTGGTGATGACCAGAGCGCTGCAATCCTTTACGGCGAGTACCGATCCAGCACGTCGGTCGAGGTCAATCATTGCCATTTCTCCGAGACAGTCCCCACGCGATAGCCGCGATAGAAAATACTGCTGTCCCTCCCAGTTTTTAAGCACAATGACTTCGCCTGATTCCAGCACATACATGGAATGCTCTTCATCGCCCTCATGAAAGAAAAAGCTTCCTGCTGGTACCTCTACGGTGTCACTCATATCAACCAGTGACTGCAGAATACTTTCATCAATGCCACCAAACACGGGCATGCCCTGTAACAATTCCAGACGTTGCTTATCCATAGAGCTCTACCTGAGGTCGAGTAGATGTTCAGTCATGCACCCATAGTAGCTGATCTACGTTCGTCATCAAGTCACCGGATCAATCACGGTAGTGGCGAAATTTTTTGCGATACTGATCATTGCGGTTTCGATGTTGACGCTCATGCCTGTGATGGTTGCGGTGGCGGTCGTATTTATGCTGGCGGTGGTCGTCATACTTACGCTGCAGGTGCGGACGTGATGCGTAATACCCGTAGCGGGGTTGATTATAATACCCATAGCCATAATAAGGTTTTGAATAGGTGTAGGCTTTGTGTGAGTTCCGATAGGGCGTGTGTTGCCTGTAATACTTATTAAGGCCTCCACCAGAGTTGTAGTACAGGGAGATTTCCGCCAGTACCTGCGCGGGAGCGGCAAATAACAGGATGGGTGACAGTATTGCCGCCGCGAGAAGTTTACTGAGTTGTCTGTTCATTTCCATTCTCCGTCAGAATCTATCCAGATGTGGACTTGTAAGAGAGGTTAGCCCATCCAGACTGAACAAAAACTGAACACACACCACAAAATGACAGTAATAAGCCTCTATAATGCCATCCTGTGAACCCCGACAGTTTCAGACTGTCACAGATTAGTCTTTTATTCTTAAGGAGTTGGCTGAATGAATTTCCGCCTGGCCGCCCAGCGGCTGATATCTACCCTCTTGCTACAGGCACTGTGCCTGGCCTGCTTTTCTGTAAATGCGGAACAGGTCGTTACCAGCCCGAATGACCAGCGGCAGTATGAATACCTGGAATTACCCAATCGACTCAAGGTGTTGTTGATTTCGGATCCGGCTACAGACAAGGCTGCGGCATCACTGGATGTCTACGCAGGCAGTCGGGATGACCCTGAAGGCCGTGAGGGACTGGCCCATTTCCTGGAACACATGTTGTTTCTGGGTACCGAAAAGTATCCTGAAGCCGGTGAATATCAGGCCTATATCAGTGCCCGCGGTGGCAGTCACAACGCCTATACTTCGTTTGAGCACACAAACTATTTCTTTGATGTGGATAAAGACTCACTGGAGCCAGCGCTAGATCGATTTAGCCAGTTCTTTGTGGCACCACTGTTCACAGCGGAATATGTATCACGTGAAAAAAATGCCGTGCATTCTGAATATCAGGCGAAGCTTAAGGATGATGGGCGTCGTGCCTACTCAGTCCTGAAACAGGCTGTCAACCCGGCACACCCTTTTTCAAATTTCTCAGTTGGCAGCCTGGATACCCTGGCCGATCGAGAAGGCAGTACGGTGCGTGATGAACTGCTCAAGTTCTATCAGGCACATTATTCCGCGAATCAGATGGCGTTGGTGATTCTGGGACATGAGTCACTCGAACAGTTGAAACAGTGGGCAACGGAAAAGTTTTCCGCCATCGCGGATCGCAACATCCAGCGCAAAACATATCCGCAGCCAATACTGTCCGAGGCTCAAACCCCGGTTCGCCTCAACATGATTCCGTTAAAGGATGAGCGCATGCTGCAGATGATGTTCCAGATGCCCGCGAGCCGTCCTCACTACCATACCAAACCTGCCAGCTATATCGGTCATCTCCTGGGCCATGAAGGGCCTGGTAGCCTGCTATCGCTACTCAAGAATAAGGGCTGGAGTGATGGGCTGAGTGCCGGTTTGTCGATGGATACAACCAGCCAGTCCCTGTTCTCGATTACGGTCAAGCTCACCAATGAAGGTTTACAGCACGTGGATGATATCGTTGAGCATAGCTTTCAATATCTGAAGTTGATCCGTGAGCAGGGCATAAAAGCCTGGAGTTTTGATGAAGTGGCGAAGATTGCAGAAATGGAATTTCGCTTTCTGGAAAAGAGTCAGCCGATCCATTATGTAAGCAGCCTTTCCAGCCATATGCACGTCTATCCTGCCTCCGATCTGATTCGCTCGGCCTACCTCTATGATAAGTTTGATGCAGAGCTGATTCAGCGCTTCATGCAGTCCATGCGTCCGGAAGGCATGTTGCTGAGTGTCATGTCGCAGGGGCTGGAAACCGATAAAAAAGATCCCTGGTATGACGCCGATTACAGCCTGCGCCCAATCACAACGGCTCAGCTGCAGCGTTGGAGCACAACACAGGTCGACGCCGCACTGAAATTGCCTGAGCCGAACGATCTTATCGCTGAGGACCTGTCGCTTAAAACTGTAACCGGGCAGCAGGATAAACCCCAGCGGATCCTTAGTCGCGATGGCCTCACTGTCTGGCACCAGCAGGACGACAGTTTTAAATTACCGAAAGCGGACTTTTATTTTTCACTGCGCTCACCAGCAGCCAATGCCTCACTGGCGAACAGGGTGAAGACCGAACTGTACAGTAGACTGGTGACCGATCAACTAAATGAATATGGCTATCAGGCAAAGCTGGCAGGGCTTAATTATTCGATTTATTCACACATCCGTGGCATTGGTGTGCGTATCTCCGGCTTCAATGACAAACAGACAGTGCTGCTGAAAAAAATCGTGGGCACGCTGAGTTCACCACAGTTCAGTGATGAACGATTTGCCCTGATCAGGGAAGATATGCAACGTGAGCTGGAAAACTATAAACGCAAGCGTCCCTATCATCAGGCCTACGCCGAGATTGGCAAACTGTTACTACAGCCACACTGGACTGAGGCACAACAACTACAGGCCCTGAAAGTCATTTCTGCACAGGATTTGCGTGATTTTGTACCACAACTCCTCGGTAAACTGGATGTGGTGGCACTCTCGCATGGCAATGCGCTGGCCAATGAGACACTAGAGTTAGTCGACATTCTGAACGCTGAGCTACTTGCCAACAGCAAACCGACAAGCGTGAATGACGGCAACGTGGTGAAGCTGAAAGCCGGTGAGAACCTGTTGCGCGATCTGGCCATTGATCATCCTGATTCCGTCTATACCCTGTATCTGCAGGCCGCAGATAGAAATCTTCGTAACCGCGCCACAATCAGTCTGCTCACCCAGATTCTGGATGCACCTTTCTACAGTGACCTGCGCACTGAAAAGCAACTGGGCTATATCGTTTTCAGCAACCCCGTGTCATTGCTTGAGGTTCCAGGTGTTATGTTCCTGATCCAGTCACCGGTGGCCGATCCGGCAACCCTGCATGGTCATGTAACAGATTTTCTACAGGGCTTTAGCAAGACCATGCAGGAGATGTCAGCGAAGGAGTTTGAAGAACACCGACAGGCCGTATTGACACGTTTGCTGGAAGAAGAGAAAAACCTGCAGCAACGTACCGGGCGTTACTGGAATGAGATCGATATGCAGTATGAAGACTTCGATTCACGTGAACAACTTGCAACTGAAATACGTGCGCTAAGTGCGAAAGATGTGCAACAGGCCTACCGGGAGTTGTTGCTGAGCGATGACAGTCGACGCCTGATGATTAATACCACGGGTACCCGCTTCAAGACCGATAACAGGATAAGTATCGAGAACCTGAAAACCATCGAGTCGGCAGAGCAGGTACGCGAGGGACATGAGGTATATCCGCGTATTGCGCCAACAGGGACCTGATTGGTCTATGCGTTAGCTCAGCGAAACAGCCCGAGTTGATCAGCTGTTTCGCTGGGTTTGGCATTATCCAGACCGGAAAGAGTCACGCCGAGGAGTCTGATTTTGCGCTGGCCGACCTCCGTTTTCAGCAATAGCTCATCAATCAGCGGCAGCATCTCATCACTGCCGGCAATACTGGTTTCTGTGGTTTTGCTGCGCGTGATCTGTTGAAAGTTATCGTATTTTAACTTGATTGTGAGGGTACGCCCGGACAACTTCTTCGCCTGCATCGCACGCCCCAATTGTTCCGCTATCTCGAAGAGCGCAGTACGGATGGCGGCATGATCCAGTAGATCCTGCTGATAGGTTAGTTCCTTACCCAGAGATTTTCGTTGCCGATGATTTCTGACCGGCCTTTCATCAACCCCCTGTGCCACATTGAAGTAATAATGACCGGCCTTACCAAAGCGCTCAATCAGATCCTGTTCTGTCCAGAGCGCCAGATCCGCACCATTCGTGATGCCCAGAGCCAGCATCTTTTTTTCGGTCGCTCGACCTATGCCGTAAAACTTGCCGATCGGGAGCTGCTGAATAAAGGCCAGTCCCTCTGTCGGCGTAATTAAGGTGAGCCCGTCTGGCTTGTCCATATCCGATGCCATTTTGGCCAGAAACTTGTTATAGGAAACCCCAGCCGATGCTGTGAGGCCGGTCTCGGTTTGAATCTGTTGCTTGATGGCGCGTGCGATGAGTGTGGCAGAACCCCTGAAGTCAGGCGCCTGACTGACATCCAGATAGGCCTCATCCAGCGACAGCGGTTCGACCAGTGCGGTATAGCGTTTGAAAACCGCGTTAATCTGTTGCGAGACCTCACGATAGGCGGGGAAACGTGGTGGAATGAAGACCGCCTCAGGACACAGGCGTGACGCGCGTGAAGAAGGCATCGCGGAATGAATTCCATAGCGACGTGCCTCGTAACTACAGGCCGCTACCACGCCCCGCGTGTTTGGCTGACCACCTACGATGACGGGTCTACCACGCAGCTCGGGGCGATCACGCTGCTCCACGGAGGCATAGAAAGCGTCCATGTCGATGTGGATGATTTTACGCTGTGGGTTCATGCCAGGCAGGTCTGCATGCTAAGTGGCACAGAGAGTGGGGATTCAGAGAATTTTGACCATGGTGACGGCGGATTCACCGTTACAGTAATAGGTCTCAATCAAACGTTTTTCCTGATAACCGAGCCTGCGGTAGAAGCGACGTGCGTTCATGTTTGCTTCACGGACTTCCAGGTCAATACGTCGAATACCGGCCGTCCGAGCCGTTTCTTCATGCCATTCCATCAATGCGCGACCAACCCCGCAGCGTTGATAGACTGGGTAGACCGCGAGCAGGTTGAGATGCGCGGTTTGCTCAGAAAAGTGCATGATGGTAAAGCCGGCGATCGCTTTGCCTTCGCGTGCGGTGACGCCGGCAACATCGGGGTGTTTGAGGTTTTTCAGCACGCGTTTGTGTGTCCAGCTCCAGTCATCCATACCCTGCTCAACCAGATCGCGAGACAGGGTCGCCATAATACCCGCCTCTGACAGGCGTGCCGGGACGAGCTGAATTTTATCGATCATGGACATCAGAATACGGTCTAATCGCTTTCCTGGGCGTTGAATACAGGCACAGGCACGTCATGTAATCCGCTACCTGATGGGGTATATTCTCACTGCTGTGCAGATTGATGTACAGCCTTAAACCCTGAACACCACTGTCTTTATTGTGAGGAAATTCATGCCTAGATTGTTGATTGTAATGCTTGGCCTTGGTCTGCTGCTTGGCAGTAATCTTTCTGCACAACAGCCGGAGGAGGAGGTCATCAGTGCGGGTGAACTTGCCGAGGCCTGTCAGGCCGAAGCCGCAGCCAGTTTCTGTAATACGTTTATTGTGACCCTGGTACAGACGGTAACGGCGATGCAGGAAGCAGGTGAGGGACCATCCCTGTTCTGTATTAACCCGCAGGTCATTACCCTCGACGAAGTGCGTCAGACGATCCTTCAGCAACTACAGAAAATGCCTGAACGGGCGGCGGATGATGGCTATGCCGTGGTGAGTGAAATACTACATCAGCGCTATCCCTGCGGTGCGAAGAGCTTCTAGTCGATATGCAGGTACCGACGATTGGTGAACACGTTCCGGCACGAGGCAATCGTTGCACCCGCTGGTTGGGTATAGCAGGATTGCAACTTGTCGGCTGGAGAGTGCAGGGGGAAATTCCGAATCTTCCCAAGTTTGTGATCATCGCTGCGCCACATACCTCCAACTGGGATTTCCCGCTGGGGATATGCGCCATGTACGCGATTGGTTTCCGCATCTACTGGATGGGTAAACACACGCTGTTTAGCTGGCCTGTCGGCGGTTTGATGCGCTGGCTGGGGGGGATCGCGATTGATCGCCGTTCACCGCAGGGCACGGTAGAACAGATGATCGGACAATTGCATGCCCATGAACAGATAATTCTGGCCATACCGCCAGAAGGTACGCGCAAGAAAGTGCCAGAGTGGAAAACAGGTTTTTATCATATTGCGCACGGCGCAGGCCTGCCGATTCTGTTGGCAAAACTGGACTACGCGAAGAAAAGCATTACCATTGGCCCGCTGTTTCAGCCCAGTGGTGATCTACAGCAGGACCTGCCGAAAATACAGGCGGAATTCGAGGGCGTGACCGCCAGATACCCGGAAAAGTTTTAGCCAGACAAGCATGAGCATACGACTTAATAAATTGCACAAACGCCTGCGTCGGAATGTCGGTAAGGCGATTCAGGACTACAACATGATCGAGGATGGTGATCGGGTCATGGTGTGTCTATCTGGTGGTAAAGATTCATACACTATGCTGGATATCCTGCGGGGTTTGCGGGACAGTGCCCCGGTAGATTTCGAGATCATCGCGGTCAATCTGGATCAGAAACAGCCCGGTTTTCCGGAACATGTGTTGCCGGCTTATTTGGAATCACTCGGTGTGCCTTATCACATCATCGAGAAAGACACCTACAGTGTGGTGAAGCGTGTTATTCCTGAAGGAAAGACCACCTGCGGACTGTGTTCACGCCTGCGTCGTGGCACCCTGTATGGTTTCGCCGAGGAACACGGGATTACAAAAATTGCCCTGGGACATCATCGGGATGACATGCTTGAGACCCTGTTTCTGAATATGTTTCATGGTGGTTCTCTAAAAGCCATGCCGCCCAAATTACTCAGCGATGATGGTCGGCATGTGGTGATCCGGCCGCTGGCATACTGCAAGGAAAAAGACATAGAGGCCTTTGCGCAAACTCAGGACTATCCGATCATTCCGTGTAATTTGTGTGGCTCGCAGGAAAACCTGCAACGTCAGGCCATAAAGGCGATGTTACAGGGGTGGGAGCAGCAGCATCCCGGGCGTCTGGATAGCATCTTTGCCAGTCTGGGTAATGTGCGACCCTCACAGCTCAGCGACAGGGCGTTGTTCGATTTCTCCTCGCTGGGTACGGATAAGCCCGCGCGCACGGACTGGCTGGTGCCAGACAGAACGACAGAGGAAGAAATGTCAGACGAGCATACGATTCTTAATTTCTATCAGCCAGATATTCTCAGCAAATAAACCACATTGATGCAGGTTGATCGCCTGACAGCAGCACTTGCTGTGCATACCCCGGTTGCCTGGCAGAGACATCAACTGACAGATCAGATTCTATAGATTATTAATCTCTTCGCTGAGTCGAATGAATTCTTCGCTGAGTTTATGTTTTGGCGCCATGTGAATCAGTGGTTTTGACTGGTTATGTGATTCTCTTATTTTCACTGAACTGGAGATGCGCGAGGTCAGCACTGGCAGGCCTTCGCTGATCAGTTCATTGACCAGTTTAGTTGGCAGATTGGCTCTGGGTTGAAATTGATTGACGATGATGCCTTCGATCTCCAGCGCCTCATTGTGATCCATTTTGATCTCCTGCACGGAATCCAGCAGTGAATACAGTGCCTTGCGTGAAAAGTCGTCGCAGTCAAAGGGGATCAGACAGCGGTGTGCAGAGATCAGCGCGGCACGGGTAAAGAAATTCAGTGCTGGCGGGGTGTCGATATACACATAATCGTAATCTTCCAGCGCATCCAGCGCATCTCGTAATTTATAGATTTTGTGGCGTGACTCAAGCTTGCTTTGCAGGACATCCAGATCCGGTGAGGCCGGCATCACGTAGAGATTTTCAAATGCGGTACTGTGAATAAATTCTTCGGGGCCTTTGGGATGCAGACTGAAACTCAGGGTCTGTTCAAAAAAGTGGCCGATATGACTGTCGAGTTCGGTTGCTTGCTTGCCTAACAGGTACTGTGTCGAGTTACCCTGGGTATCCAGATCTACCAGTAATGTCCGGTATCCATTTGCCGCGCTGATAGCGGCCAGATTACAGGCGATGGTTGATTTACCAACACCTCCTTTCTGATTAAAAACGACTCTATGCATGATTTCTAACGACCCCTGGTGACTATGTGTAATGACGCGATGAGCGAGGGACGAGATTAATCCAGATCCTTGGTCAGAGTAAAGGCGCCACGAATGCCGCCCGGCTCATCGCCACGTGTCTGATCCTGTTTGTAATGTGTACCCAGTTTTCTCGCTGCGACATCAGAAATTTCTGTGCCGTGACAACTCAGACATTCATTATCGGCCGGAATCGCCATCATGAAGCGGAATCGACGCCCCTGCTGATCCTGTTCAACGGTTTGCGCCTCCAGGCTTTCCAGATCGATGCCATCGGCGTGCTGCTGCTCGAAGGACATGAGAGTCCGGGATTCCCAGGGATCGGGCTTATTGGCCCTGTTTCGGGTATTGAGGCTGGTACGGCCGACGAGCCAGCCCTCGTGTAAGGAGATTTCCTGGGCTATTTCGGGTGCCAGGTAGGCACAGCCGTCAATCGTGCCAGGAATACCCGCATCCTGCATGCCTACGTTAATGGTGAATTTCAGACGTGTGCGGAATTCCTTGATGATCTGTCGAGCCTCAAGGGCAAGGTCGTCAGTCTCATCTGCATGAGCAACCGGGGTAGTTGACATCAGCAGGATCAGGAGGGGAAGAATTGTGAAGCAGCGCATCGGAACTGATTACCCTCCCTGGCGGTTAGATTAAACAGTGGACAGGTAAAAGCACCTGTCCACTGCCCCAGTTTCACGCAGATCGGCGTTTCAGTCTACTGCCACAGGCCATCACGAACGGGTCGTGTGCCGTATTTGGCAGGTCTATTTTCCAGTTTTTAGCCAGATCCCCGTTATTCTTTCAAACCAGTAGCGCATTTCATCCTGATTGAACATTGAGATCTGAATCAGGTTGCGTGCGTCTTCCAGAATTTCATCCTGGGTACGCTGCAATATATCTGACTCCTGATCCACCACAGATTTCAGATCCGGCTCTGCTTTCAGCAGTTCAAGCCTGGCCAGATGATTGTTTTCAGCAAGCTTCATGACACGAAAGCTGCGTAGAGACATACCGCGCAGGCCAGTGAGTGCAATATTGGTGGCATGGAGTGCACACTCCATAATTTCCGTGCTCAGTTCATTCCATCTGTCGCGTGACAGTGTGATCATTTGAGCGTTCATAGTCTTTACCTGTATTTAACCCACTCAGGGCATTATTTGTTGCACCGCAACATACGCCGTGAGAGGTGTTTGTGTCAAGCTATATATGTATGATTTCTAATGGGTTAACACTGTTGTGAACCAGATCACTCATTCCCGTACCAAATTGCTCGGGTTTGCCAGAAAATACCTAACATAGGTCAATAATTTCTATCCGGATCTGCCCGGCGAGACAGATGTAGCCCGTATCCAATGATGTGATATTCTCTAATTACTTCATCACGTTCTGCTTTAACAAGAGCCTGTTTGAGATTGTCAGCGGTGATCAACCGCGAAAAGCCTACTAGGGATTGCTGCATGTCCAATCATCCTGCCAGCGAGCTAATTGCCTGTCACGAATGTGATGCGCTTTATCACCTCGCCCCAATCCCGCCCGGAGCCAGAGCCAGTTGCCAGCAATGCGGTAACCAGCTGTATCGCCACATCCCCCATTCTCTACAACGCAGTCTGGCCCTGTATGTGGCCACTTTTGTATTGTTTGTACTGGCCAATTCCTTTCCCTTTTTATCCCTGCAATTGGGCGGGAGAGTGGTCGAAACGTCATTGTTTTCAGGTGGATGGGCTCTGTATCAGCTAGGCATGCCGGATCTCGGTCTGCTGGTGTTCATGACCAGCGTGGTCTTCCCCCTGGTCGCCATTCTCGGCATGTTATATCTGCTCGTTCCGGCGGTGCTGGGCTATACCGCAGCAGGGATTGGCGCGGTGTATCGCGTGGTGTCTGTGATTACCCCGTGGAGTCTGGTTGGGGTGTTTCTGCTCGGGGTACTTATTGCCATCGTAAAATTACAGGATCTGGCCGAGGTAATCCCCGGTGTGTCTATCTATGCGCTGGCAGCCTTGCTGATGATCTATTCGGCGGCCCGGGCCAGTTTTGAACCCGGAGAACTGTGGCGTACGGTGAACGTCAGGGGCACTGGTCTGGTGCTAACCGAAGAGGGCCACACAGAGGAACATCTGAACTGCCATAGCTGTGGCTGGTTGATGCCTGCCGAGCCGGGGGTTGAGCGCTGTGGCCGTTGTCACTCGACCCTGCACTATAGAATTCCTCATAGTCTACAGAAGACCTGGGCATTGCTGTTTTCTGCCGCAGTCCTGTTTATTCCTGCAAATCTATACCCGGTGATGACTGTGATACGCTTCGGTCAGGGGGAACCAAGCACGATTCTGGGCGGGGTATTGCACCTCATAGAAGGCGGCATGTGGGGCTTAGCGCTGATCGTGTTCTTTGCCAGTATCGTCGTACCGGGTGTGAAACTCATCGTACTGTGCTTCTTGCTCATCAGTGTGCAGAAGAAGTCCACCTGGCGCGCACGCGACAGAACCCAGCTATACAGGGTGACCGAGGTGGTTGGTGCCTGGTCGATGGTGGATATATTTCTCGTCGGCCTCCTGTCGGCACTGGTGAGCCTCGATGCACTATCAACTATACGGCCCGGTATCGGTGCCAGTTTTTTTGCTGCGGTCGTGGTGCTAACCATGTTTGCAGCACACAGTTTCGACCCACGTTTGATCTGGGATAATAACGGCGACAGGAATAACAACAGTAGATAATGGAAGTATCAAACCCTGAAGTACACAAACAGTCCGGCCCATCGCTGGTCTGGCTTATTCCCCTGATTACCCTGCTGGTGGGTGCCTGGCTGGTGGTCAAGACCGTTTCAGAGCAGGGGCCGCAGGCAACGATCAGTTTCAAGACCGCCGAAGGTATTGAAGTCGGCAAGACCCGGGTCAAATACAAAAATGTCGATATTGGCGTGGTCGATACGGTGCGCTTCAGCGATGATTTTTCGCATGTTGTGGTGACGGTAGATTTCAATCATGGAACGGAGAACTTTTTACGCCGAAATACCCGTTTCTGGGTGGTGAAACCACAATTGAGTATCCGTGGTGCCACCGGCCTGGGCACCCTCGTGTCCGGTGCCTATATTGAAATTGAGCCGGGGCCGGGGGCAAACCAGACACACTTCACGGGACTCGAGACCAGGCCGGTTATCACTGCTGATGAAATCGGTAGACGTGTGGTTCTGGTGACGCAGAAGCTCGGTTCCATCGATACGGGTTCACCGATTTATTATCAGGGACTGCTCGCAGGCGAGGTACTGGGTCGTGAACTGGGTAATGATCGCAAGAGCATATTTATTCATGCCTTTGTACGCGATCCATTCGATCAATTAATCCGGGGAAATACCCTGTTCTGGAATGTCAGCGGTATTGATGTGTCAGTCGGCGCCGATGGTTTCAGGGTCAGGAGTGAATCACTGGAAAGCCTGATGTTTGGCGGCATCGCGTTTGAAACCCCGCTGGCGACAGAATCGACTGTCACCGATATCAATGATCTGGTTTTCACCCTGCATGACAGTTACGACATTATTCAGGAACAGACCTACACCAGAAAACTCAGGTTCGTGATGTTTTTTGAGGGTTCAGTACGGGGTCTGAGCATTGATGCGCCGGTGGAATTCAAGGGCATCAAGGTGGGATCCGTGCTGGATATCAAACTTGAATTCGACAGTGATACCACCGGTTTCAGGATCCCCGTGGTGATCGAAATCGAACCTGAACGCATTCTTGAAAAGAATGGGACAGATGTTGAACCCTATGACACAGTGAACAAACTTGTGGAACAGGGTCTGCGCGCACGATTGCAGACCGGTAGTCTGCTAACCAGTCAGCTATATGTAGAACTCGACATGCATCCCGGCACACCGGTACTGCTAAGTGGTGATGCTGATATGCCATACACCGAGCTACCGACCCTCAAGGCGGCTAATCTGGATGCTATCACGGCCTCAATGGAAGGCCTTCTACAGAAACTCAATGCCCTGAATATTGAAGAAATCGCTGCTGTCTTGATCGATACCCTGAAAGGTGCCGGCCAGACCATCAACAGCGCCAACGAATTGATCAATGACCCAGCCATCGGCGGCACGATTGAAGATTTGCGGGCGGCGCTGGGATCATTCCGTAACATCATGCAGGACATTGATGGTGCGAAGGTTGAGGATGTCATCGGCTCCGCCAGACTGGCTCTGGACAGCCTGAATGCCACCCTGAGCACCACAAACCACCTGTTAAAGCCGAATGCACCCATGCAGTACAACGCGATCAAAATGACCAGTGAACTGGAGGAGACCGCGCGCGCCATCCGGTCTCTGATCGAGACCCTGGAAAGGGATCCGCAGGCCTTGATTTTTGGCAGGGATAAACCGGCAAAGTGAGAGTGACATGATGAAAAGAACAAAACCGTGTCGGATGATTGTAGTGCTACTGATGGCAGCAGGCCTGAGTGCCTGTCTCGGTGGTGGAGGGAATCCTGCAATCAAATACTACCTGCTTGATCCGGTGCCGGCTGAGCAACTATGGACGTCTGATCAGACCTTGCGTATAGAGATCATCGACCTGCAGATTCCGCAGTATCTTGAGCGCTTTCACATTGCCAGTCGAGAGGGTGAAAACCAGCTGGTATTTTCCGAATATCATCAGTGGGGAGAAAACCTGCGCAAGAACCTGCTACGTACCCTGGCAAGAAACCTGTCGGAGTTGCTGTCCACTGCGGATATTGCGACGCCACTGAATCGCACGTCCTCAAGCCCGGATCTTCGTCTACAGGTTCATATCGAAGCCTTTGAACAGGCTAGAGATGGCAGTGTGCGCTTGGCGGCTCGCTGGCAATTATCCTCACTGGACGGTTCCGCTGCAGAAGCTGTGCAAAGTCTGGATCTGCAAGGCACGGCCTACATTGCAGCACAGGATTACCCCGCAATGGTCAGCGAAATGCGTCAGCTGTATGGTCGATTATGTCATCAGATTGGGCTCAGCATCGTGACGTATCAAGAGCGGAAAACAGGTTCCTGATAAATCTGTGACTGCTCGATGAAAATATTCGCACATTTTTTCAGAGCATTCCTGATGGTGTTCCTGAGCACATCGCAGAGTGCGTCAGTGGCGCAGGAAAGCGATGTAATGAGTGGTGAGGAGATCATGCGCGAGGTCTACCACCGTCATCAGCAGTTTCCGTACATTTTTGAACAGCAGTCGATGGTCTTAATCGACAGACAGGGAAATCGGGATACGCGTCGTGCGCGTCGTTATTCCCGGGTTGAAGAAGATGGCAGTACGCATTTCATGCTGATTTTTGAGTATCCCGAAGAGGTGCGTGGTGTAAGCCTGCTGGCGCATCGGGATGCACAGGGCATAACACGGCGTTTTTTATATTTGCCGGCCTTTGCAGAGCAACTGGTTGAGTCACGTAGTGACAGCAGAGACGGACATTTCCTTGGCACGGATTTTTCGGTTGAGGATCTCAGTGGGGAAGTATTACAGGACTATCGGTATGTGCGACGCCAGGACATGAATATTACCGGTCTACCTTATTTTGTGATCGATGTGTATGACAGTCCGGGTGGAAAAAGCAGTCATCTGAAAAAACGCAGGCACTATGTGCGCAAGGATATTTTCTATATCACCATGACGGATCACTACGACAGGAAAGGGAAAGTGAATAGACAATTAAGTCATCATGATCTAAAGGCCGTTCACGGCGAAATGTGGCGTGCCAATATGATTTTGATGGACGATAAACTGGAACAGCACAGGTCATTGATCAAGGTGGAACGTCGGGTTTTTTCGCAGGATTATGTGCCCGCCGAGATGTTTAGCGCAGAGTGGTTATATAAAAATTATCCCCATCGTCCGGTAGAGATGCCGACTGAGGAACAACTGCCCGGCGAGACAGAGGAGACACCCGCAATGCAGAACAATCAGGTCGGAGAGTCCGGCTCATGATCCTGAGTATCTACAAACTGGGACTCAACAACAGGTTGCTGGTGGCGTTATTTCTGCTGTGTATGACGATGCTGGCGGCTATGGGCCTGCAGAAGCTGACCATAGATACCGGCGTCGACAGTTTGATCCCCGCAGATGATCCGGCGCGGTTAGTGTATCAGCGGGTAATGGGTGAATTCGGCACGGATAATAAAACAATCATCTATATCCGTGATGATGAACTCTGGTCAGTGGATAAGCTTGAGAAGCTACAGAAGTTACATCGTGATATCGAAAAAATTCCTTATGTCACGCGCGTGGATAGTCTCTACACCCTCAACACAATTCAGGGTGTCGATGGGAAAATATCGTCTCGTCCATTATTACGACAGGCACCGGAAACGGAAGATGAGGTTTGGGTAGCGCGAGAACATGCATTGGCCAATCCACTATATCTGGGGAATTTCTTTTCCGCCGAGGGTGATGTCACTGCAATGATTATTTCGGCGCAGGATCAAAACGACGAAAGAGATTTTAGTCTGAACTTTTATCAGGCGCTGGAGGATGTGCTAATACCATTGCGCAAGGACTTTGATCATCTTGCGCAGGTTGGTCCGCCGCGTATCAACGCAGAATTGTCGCAGAGCCTGTACGAAGACTTCCGCCTGCTGGGCCCGTTATCGGCCCTGATCCTGGTGCTCTCCATTGTGGTTCTGATGCGCAGTTGGCTGTCGGCCATGATACCTCTGGTGACCTCCGTTCTATCTATTATCTGGACCTTTGGTTTTCTCGGCTGGCTGGGTATTCCGCTAAACATACTGAGTGCCATGCTGCCTTCGCTGATCATCGTCATCGGTTCAACCGAAGATACGCATATGATGGCGGCATTCTATCGGGGGCTTGAAGAAGCCGAAGGTGAAGAGCCACGCCGCCAGGCGATTCTTTACATGGCGAAACACATTGGTTTGCCATTGATTCTGACGGTGCTCACCACCACGCTTGGTTTCGCCAGTAATATGTTTAGCAACATTGGGCTAATTCAGCATTTTGCCTTTGCAGCGACCTTCGCCATGCTGGCCAATGGTGTTATTACGATTCTGGTGTTGCCGATGATACTGTCTTTCTTTGGACCACAGACTAACTCGAGTATTGTCGCCGATGGTGACAGTAATCATCTACCCGACCGGATCATGCGTGTGTTTCGGTTTTCGCAGGAACGTTTTCCTACCCCAACGCTGATTTTGACGGCGGTGATGTGTGCCTTTTTTCTGTTCCAGGCATCCAAACTGTATGTCACAAATGATCCGCTTTCCTATTTCCCCAGTGACCGTCCGCTGATTCAGGATACGCAGTTAATTCATGAGGATCTTGCCGGCATAAAACTATTCTTTATCACCTTTGAGTCACGTCAGGAAAAGGCCTTTATGGAGCCACAGAATGTACTCAAACTGGCTGATACACAGGCATTTCTAAAGCGCCAGGAGGTGTTTGATAACAGTATCTCACTGGCGGATCATCTGGCTTTCGTAAACCGGGAGTTTCATGGTGGTTTCGCGGAACGTTCAGTGCCGGAGTCTCGACAGCTCATCGCGCAGTATCTGATGTTTTTTCACCGCAGCGATCTGGATAATTATGTAAGCCATGATTACAGCCGGGCGAACATTGTGGTGCGCCATAATATCAATGACTCACACACATTGAATCGCTATATCGGCGAGTTACGTGAGGTAGTAGAACAGATTGCGGGTGCCGACATGAAGGTCGATATCGTCGGTGAAAACCTGATGGTCAACCAGGCCGCCGAGAATCTGATGGTGGCGCAGATCAAGGCCTTGCTGCTGTTACTGGGTCTGATCTTTATCATAATGTCGGTGATGTTCACCTCCCTTAAAGGTGGTGCTATCGCCCTGATACCGGCGATAATCCCGATTGCCATGATGTTCGGCATCATGGGCTATCTCGATATTCCATTGAATCCGGGCACGGCGATGGTTGCGGTCATCGCGATTGGTATTGCCATTGATGGTACTATCCACCTGCTGGCACGTTATAATGAATTGTGTCGGCGCACGTCAGATTATGTTGGCGCGGTAAACACAGCGGTTCGTGAAGAAGCGACGCCGCTAATAGTCTCAAGTTTTGCCCTTGCCCTCGGTTTTGGCATCCTGCTGTTT